>NC_022571.1:172500-472500 GCF_000473995.1 Clostridium saccharobutylicum DSM 13864
CCCCAGTAAACGGCGGCCGTAACTATAACGGTCCTAAGGTAGCGAAATTCCTTGTCAGGTAAGTTCTGACCCGCACGAATGGCGTAATGACTTGTGCACTGTCTCAACTGCAAATCCGGCGAAGTTGTAGTGCGAGTGAAGATGCTCGCTACCCGCGATTGGACGGAAAGACCCCGTAGAGCTTTACTGTAGCTTAGCATTGAATTTCGGTATTGTCTGTACAGGATAGGTGGGAGACTGGGAAACTAGGGCGTCAGCCTTAGTGGAGTCGTTGTTGGGATACCACCCTGATAGTATTGAAATTCTAACTGGATGCCATGAAACTGGTGACAGGACATTGTTAGGTGGGCAGTTTGACTGGGGCGGTCGCCTCCTAAAATGTAACGGAGGCGCCCAAAGGTTCCCTCAGAACGGTCGGAAATCGTTCGAAGAGTGCAAAGGCAGAAGGGAGCCTGACTGCGACACCTACAAGTGGAGCAGGGACGAAAGTCGGGCTTAGTGATCCGGTGGTACCTCGTGGGAGGGCCATCGCTCAACGGATAAAAGCTACCTCGGGGATAACAGGCTGATCTCCCCCAAGAGTTCACATCGACGGGGAGGTTTGGCACCTCGATGTCGGCTCGTCGCATCCTGGGGCTGAAGTAGGTCCCAAGGGTTGGGCTGTTCGCCCATTAAAGCGGCACGCGAGCTGGGTTCAGAACGTCGTGAGACAGTTCGGTCCCTATCCGTCGCGGGCGTAGGAAATTTGAGAGGAGCTGTCCTTAGTACGAGAGGACCGGGATGGACTGACCTATGGTGTACCAGTTGTTTCGCCAGAAGCATAGCTGGGTAGCTAAGTCGGGAAGGGATAAACGCTGAAAGCATCTAAGTGTGAAGCCCACCTCAAGATGAGATTTCCCATAGCATAAGCTAGTAAGACCCCTTGAAGACTACAAGGTTGATAGGTCAGAGGTGTAAGTGCGGCAACGTATTTAGCTGACTGATACTAATAGGTCGAGGGCTTGACCAATATAATCAAGTTGTAATACATTAAAAATTATATGCAATTTTGAAAGAATAATATCTTTCAATAAATCTCGTGACGATGGCATAGAGGTAACACTCCTTTCCATTCCGAACAGGACAGTTAAGGTCTATAACGCTGATGGTACTGCATGGGAGACTGTGTGGAAGAGTAAGAAGTTGCGAGGTAAGATGGCTCGATAGCTCAGTCGGTAGAGCAGAGGACTGAAAATCCTCGTGTCACTGGTTCGATTCCAGTTCGAGCCACCATATATGGCGCTATAGCCAAGTGGTAAGGCAGAGGTCTGCAAAACCTTTATTCCCCAGTTCAAATCTGGGTGGCGCCTCCAATTTATTAGATACAGCGTATACTGTGATTTGTACAGTATACGCTGTATTTGTTTTTTTAGATATGTGTACAATTTATTAGTAAATGGTATAATTTTAAAGGGAATTCTCACATCACAAAAAAGTGTAATGAGAATTTTTTTTGTTTAGATTTTATTTTTTGTGTAAGTATATGATTATTTTTAAAGTAATTTGTAAGTTTATATAATAGTAAATTAATATAATAAACTTTATAAATATAATATTAAAATAACTTTATAAAGTTTGTTGAAAAAGTTTACTGAAAGTGATATACTAAATTTGTAAAAAGTATTAGGTACCTAATTTAAAATTAATATTCATATTAAATTATAATATTTAACAAGTAATAGATTAATTAATGAGAGAACATTTTAGATTGACAATATTATTAAGAAGGGAATGGATTTTTCAAAGCTTTATGATAACGTTTTAATAAAAATTATAGGTCTGATTAAGTAGTTGCAGATAATGCTTAAAGTTTCTGAAAGAAAGTTTCTAGCTTAAAAAGAGTAATGTATCAGAATACTAACAAGATAACTAGATTATAGATATGTAAGTAGTTAAGTTGATAGCATAGTGAATTGGAACTTAAAACTTTCGGGAGTGTTTTTAGATAAAGTTATAGTAAAATCAGACAACCTTACTGCAAATGATGAATGTAGTATTCTAACGGGATAAATCGGAGGAATACTATAAATGCACTGCAATATATAAATTTACGATCCAATAAAATAAAAAATAGGAGATGATTTTTAGTGAATATAAAAGTTCGTAATTCTTTAATATATGTTTTTGGTGCACTTAGTGGTCTTTTGTTTGGTTATGATACTGGAGTTATTTCAGGTGCTATTTTATTTATTGAAAAACAAATGAATCTTAATTCATGGCAACAAGGGTGGATTGTTAGTTCTGTATTATTAGGAGCTGTACTTGGAGCTGCAATTATTGGACCAATGTCAGATAAGTATGGGCGTAAAAAGTTGATTTTGTTATCATCACTTATTTTCTTTGTTGGTGCACTTGGATCAGCATTTTCGCCAGAATTTTGGACATTGATGTTATCTCGTATTGTTCTTGGTATTGCGGTTGGAGCATCATCTGCTTTAATTCCAACATATCTAGCTGAATTATCACCAGCTGAAAAACGTGGATCTATGTCAAGTTTATTTCAATTAATGGTTATGAGTGGAATCCTTTTAGCTTATATAACTAATTATAGTTTCTCAGGTTTGTATAGCGGTTGGCGTATAATGCTTGGTTTTGCTGCAATTCCAGCTGCAATTCTTTTCTTAGGTGCTCTTATATTGCCAGAAAGTCCTCGATTTTTAGTTAAAGATGGTCGACTTGATGAAGCTAAAGAAGTTTTAATACAAATGAACAAAAATAATCAAAGTATTGTTAAAAAGGAACTTATTCAAATTAAAAAGCAAGCTGAAATTAAAAGTGGTGGGATTAAGGAACTATTTGGTAACTTTGTTCGTCCAGCTTTAATTATTGGTTTTGGTTTAGCTGTTTTTCAACAGGTTATGGGATGTAATACAGTTCTATATTATGCACCAACTATTTTTACTAATGTTGGCTTTGGTGTTCAAGCAGCCTTGCTTGCTCATATCGGAATTGGAATTTTTAATGTTATAATTACGGCTATAGCTGTTGCTATTATGGATAAAATTGATCGTAAAAAAATGTTAATTTATGGTGCTATTGGAATGGGTGTTTCTTTAATAATTATGAGTGTTTCAATGAAATTTTCTAATGGTTCATTCACGGCTTCAATTATCTGTGTTATTGCCTTAACTATTTATATTGCTTTCTTTTCAGCTACTTGGGGACCTGTAATGTGGGTAATGATTGGAGAAGTATTCCCATTAAACATTCGTGGTTTAGGTAATTCTTTTAGTAGTGTAATTAATTGGGCTTCAAATATGGTGGTATCATTAACATTCCCTACATTATTGGATTACTTTGGCACAGGAAGTCTGTTTATTGGTTATGGTATTATTTGTTTTGTAGCAATTTGGTTTGTTAAGTCTAAGGTATTTGAAACACGTAATCGTTCTCTTGAAGAGATTGAAGCTACACTTAGAGCACGTTCAGGTGAAAACGATAAACAAAATTTGTGTATTTAAAATATAATAAGTCTCAAAAAAATGATTTTTAATTGTTATAATCCACATATTATTTATGTGTATTATATATAAAGGGTATGTTAATTAAACATATCCTTTTTATATAATATAAATGCAACTAATAAACATATTGCTACAGTCATCCCCATAACAATTGCAAACGAATGGGGTCCTTGTGCAAAAGGTAAATAATCTATATTCATTCCGTAAATTCCACCCATAATAGTAGGTATTGCCATAAGTATTGTAACGGATGCAAGAACTTTCATTACGATATTTAGGTTGTTAGATATTACAGAGGCAAAGAAATCCATTGTACTAGCTAATATGTTACTATAAATTTCAGTCATTTCTATAGCTTGTTTATTTTCAATAATAACATCTTCTAAAACATCTTTATCTTCCTCATATTTTTGCATTAATTCTACTTTTAACATTTTTTCTAATGTAATTTCATTAGCTTTTAATGACGTAGAAAAATAGACAAGAGATTTTTCTAATGAATGTAATTGTATAAGTTCTCTATTTTTCATTGATTTATGAAGTCTTTTTTCAATCATTAAACTTTTTTTATCAATTTGTCTTAAATATAGTAAATAATAAGTTGATATCCTATTTAGAATTTGGAGAGTAAATCTAGATTTTTTAAAGGTGTAAAAGGATTTAACCCTTGAATTAGCAAAGTCCGTTAAAATCTTACTATTTTTAAGGCATACAGTAATTAGTTGTTTTTCAGTATGTATTATTGCTAATGGATAAGTATCATATGTAAGTGAATTATCTTCCATTTCTGTAAATGGAATATCTACTATTACAAGTAAAGAATCATCTTCCATATCAATACGTGAAGTTTCTTCATCATCTAATGCTGCCTTTAAAAATTCAAGAGTAACGCCAGTTTTTTTTGAGATTAATATTAATTCTTCATCTGATGGAGCTACTATATTTATCCATGAACCATTTTCTATCGTATCAATTGATTTTAAATTAGAATTATATTCACTTTCACTTTTGTATATTTGAATCAATTAAAAACACCTCCTTGCAGTTCAATTAATATTATACTATTAAGCAATAGTTTGTAAACAAGAAGTATAACATAAATAGTTGATAGATAAACAATATATAAGAAATTTAAAATTAATATTATATAAGTATTTTTTAATGAGAATCGTTTATTATTTAATGCTTATTTTGTATCAAAATCTGAATAAATTATATTTGTAATTAAAATAAATATAATCTCATTCAAATTTATTTAAACCTAGGTTTTTAATAAATTATAAATGAGATTATATCATTGTTTTATTGAAGTATTAGAATTATATTTGAAAAAATTTTATTATGTATTATGTTTAATTATTTTAGGTTATTAAAAAATTCGTGTTTAACTTCATTTAGCAAAGTTTCATTTTTAATTAAATCTATCGCTGTACATGCGAGAGACAATGCTACTATGTGACATTGCTTTAATGCAAAATCAGATACAGTAGCTTTTGCAAAATCTGTGCTACCATATTTTGTGATTGAGGATTCTTCTATTATTGATACATAAGGATGTATACAAGGAACTTTATGACTTACATCACCAATACTCAGTCCTGCATATATATCTCGCGGAGGATTTATATTGATTATTCCATTTTCCTTTAAATTGTGACTAAACAATCTATTCAGAGTGCGATTTGTGATTAGTTCTTTATTTGGATATTCATATAGGAAGAATTTACTCTTTATTTCTGTTAAATCAGTTACAAGTTTTACTATTTTTCTTATTTTAGTATCACCATATTCAGCTGTTTTTGAATTTGATGCACGAATATAAAATTTAACGTCAGACTTTGATGGTATTAATAATGGAGTATATCCGCCGTTTGATATAATGGAATTTATTTCTAAATTATCAGGAAAGCTTTTCTTTATGGAATTTAAGATATTAATAGTTAACAAAGCTGAGTCTAAAGGTGTATAGGTATTTTTGTTTAAAAAGCTTAACCCATCTTCACCTTCAAATGTTACTCCTAATGGAATTATTGCTGAGGAAGATCCACTTTCGCAAGTCAATGTATCCGGATGGGCTAGCATTACTATATCAATATCGTCGAACACTCCTTGTTTTACCATGGTTCCTTTAGTTCCACCTAAATATTCACCAGGGCAACCAATTAGTATCACAGATCCGCCAATAGTATCTATAACATGACCTAATGCTAATGTGGCTTCAACAGACATTGCTGTCACCATATTATGACCAGTTATATGTCCTTTATTTTCTATAGCATCATATTCGCAAAGATAACATATTTTTGGATGACCACTGCCCTTCTTGGCAACAAAAGAATTATTAATATTTAAAAAATTTTTTGTGATTTTAAAATCATATTTTTCTAGTAATTCACAAATGTAATTGGAAGATTTAGATTCATTATAACTAGTCTCTGGATTTTTATATAAATAAGTACACAAGTCTTTTATATCTTCATTACAAGTTGATAAAAAAGAAATAATTTTTTGCTTCATAAAATTAATTTTGTTACTGAAAACTTATAAAATTAGAAACTTGATTTTATAAAACTTTTGATTTGCAGTAACGTCTCCTTTCCTTTTATTATTGTTTAATGTATAGAATAAATTATTAGGCTTTAAATGAAAAAATTAGATTAGTCTAATACAATAATAAACTTTTCTGTACTTTATTATTGTTGCCAAATAGAAATAAAAATATTTTCATTATGCATAGAAACCTAAAGATTATTTAAAATATAAGTTGTATTAAAAATGTATAATAGGTTAATAATTTAAATATAAATAATCAATATGTAAAGAGGTGTAGAGATAGATGAACAATCTAAATAAATCATGTTTTTTGTGTGGAGCAAGTGATTGTAATGGTATAATACTAAATGGAGAAAAAATTTGTAGGACATGTGAAGAGAAAATAGTAAATACAAAAGTGATTGATCAAGATTACAATATGTATAAAAATGAAATAAAGAAAATTCTATTTAATGAGCATGCCTAAGAGTGAGGGATGTAAATGACAAAAGGTTTATTTATAGTTTTTGAAGGTGGAGAAGGAACAGGAAAAACTACTGCTATTGAAGCAATATATAACTGGTTGATAGAAAACAATTTTAAATGTATAAAAACAAGAGAGCCGGGTGGTATTAAGATATCTGAAGAAATAAGACAAGTTATTTTGAATAAAGATAATACAGCAATGGATGGACGAACAGAAGCTTTACTTTATGCAGCTGCAAGACGTCAACATCTTGTTGAAAAAGTAATACCTGCATTACAAAATGAAACTATAGTTCTTTGTGATAGATTTATAGATTCTTCGTTAGCATATCAAGGTTATGCAAGGGGGCTAGGAATTGAAGAAGTAATGAGTATAAACAAGTTTGCTATAGGAGAATATATGCCAGATATATCAATATTGTTTGATCTTGATCCGAAGATAGGATTAGAAAGAATTAGTAGTAGTAATCAGAGAGAAATAAACAGGTTGGATCTAGAAAAATTGGATTTTCATGAAAATGTTAGAGTAGGATATAATATTGTTTATGAGAATAATAAACATAGAATAATAAAGATAGATGCATCTAAGTCAAAGGAAAATGTGATTAGTGATATAAAGAAAATATTAAAAGCCAAAATAAGCGCAAATATGAATTAAATAATTAAAAAAGCATTTATTTATGGTAGAATTAAGACATAGATAATTACATTGATTAAGGGTGGGAATTGGATGAAGTTAGTAATCGCAATTGTACAGGATGAAGATTCAAAAGAGGTTCTACAATCTTTAACAGATGAAAACTATGGAGTTACGAAGTTAGCGACAACTGGAGGTTTTCTTAAATCTGGTAATACAACATTAATGGTTGGAGTTGAAGAAGAAAAGGTTCAATCTGTTGTTAATATTATTAAGAAAATATGCAAGAAGAGAAAAGAAATATTAGCTACCCCAACAACTTCCAACGGGAGTGAAAGTGGATATATGCAGCATTATCCTATACAAATTAATGTAGGAGGCGCTACTATATTTGTAATTGATGTAGATCAATTTATAAAAATATGATATTGAGAGGAGATAAGCATTGAGAAAAATAGTCGGACATGAAAATATAATTGCTGGTATTAACAAAAGAAATTTAAATGATTCATTTTCTCATGCAAATTTAATAGTTGGAAATGATGGTATTGGGAAAAGCGTATTAGCTAGATACCTTTCCAATAAAATCATGAAAAAAAGCAATGATTTAGAAAGTGTAGATATCGTAAAATATCATCCATCGTCTAACTCTTTTGGAGTAGATGATGTTAGAAATATAATAGAGGAAGTTAATAAGAAACCATATGAAGGAAACAGAAAAGTATTAATTCTATATAGATGTGATAAATTAACAATTCAAGCTCAAAATGCATTACTTAAAACTATTGAGGAACCTCCAAAAGGTGTTTACTTGATATTATTGAGTGATTCTTTAGAATCAATTTTAGATACTATACAATCACGTTGTCAGGTATATAAATTAACTCCACTATCGAAAGAAGAAATGATACAGTATATTGAATATAAACATAGTGATTTAGCAGAATCGGATAAGAGAGCAGCAGTAGCTTATAGTACAGGAATTCCAGGAAAAGTAGATAGATTTATAGGAGATGAAAGTTTAAAAGATTTAAGAAATATATGTATACAATTATTTGAAGATATTTTAAAAAGAGAGCAAGGAATTGTGCTAAAATATAAAGAGTTATTTAAGAATTTAAAAGAAGAGCAAATGGAAATATTGAATATACTTCTTTTATATATAAGAGATATCATGATTTTTAAAGAACTCAATAAGAGTGAATTAATTGTGAATTTTGATAAAGTAGATAAAATAAAATATATTTCAAGAGGCATATCTTATAAAAAGTTAAATTGTATGTTAGAATACATAAAAGAAGCAAGGCTAAATTTTAATAGCAATACAAACTATTCAATGACCATAAGTGTTTTGCTTATGGGATTTGCGGAGGTATAATTATGATAAAAGTTATAGGAGTTAGATTCAAAAAAGCAGGAAAAATCTATTATTTTAGTCCAGCGGAACTACTTGTAAAAAAGGGTGATTATGTAATAGTAGAAACAGCTAGAGGAATAGAGTTTGGTGAATGTGTTATAGGAATTAAAGAAATAAAGGAAGAAGAAATTGTATCACCATTAAAAAATGTTATAAGAATAGCAGATGATAAGGATATTAATAAACATAAAGAAAATAAGGAAAAAGAAAAAGATGCATTAGATATATGCTTAAATAAAATTCAAGAACATAAATTGAATATGAAATTAATAGATGTTGAGTATACATTTGATAATCATAAAGTAATATTTTATTTTACAGCTGATGGAAGAGTTGATTTTAGAGAATTGGTTAAAGATTTAGCTACTATTTTTAAGACTAGAATTGAACTAAGGCAAATAGGTGTAAGAGATGAAGCTAAAATGGTTGGGGGCCTTGGCCCATGTGGCAGATCTATGTGCTGTTCTACATTTTTAGGTGATTTTGCATCTGTGTCTATTAAAATGGCTAAGGAACAAAATCTTTCATTAAATCCAACTAAGATATCAGGCATATGCGGAAGATTAATGTGTTGTTTGAATTATGAGCAATCTACATATGAAGATATAAGAAAAAGATTACCTAAGGTTGGATCTGTTGTTAAAACTATAGATGGAACTGGAGATGTTGTGGGAAATTCAATAGTTAAAGAAACTGTAAAAGTAAAACTTAAACGAGGCGACGAAGAAGTGATCGAAGACTTTAAAATAAATGAAATAGAGCTTATATCCGGAAAATATGAAGATACAATTGATGAAAGCAATATTAAACTTGTTATTGAATCAGAAGAAGACAAGAAATTGATAAAAAATCTTATTAATGAAAAATAGGAGGCGTTTCTATGAAATCCATTATTAAGATTTGCAATATGGAATCTCAGCAAGATGTAAAAATAATTCAGAAATGTGTTGTCAAGAATTCTGGTATTATAGCAATTCAGACATCATTATCCAAAAAAGAAATAACAATAATATATAATAACTTTTTAGATATTAAAAAGATTGTTGAGAACATAGAAGATTTGGGGTATATAGTCATTTAATAGTGATTTATAGAAATTAATATATGAAAATTAATATTTGCATATCACAAAATACTTTAAAAACATTGGAATACATGATAAAATAGAGTTGGTTAATTACCACAATTTATTAGGAGGTGTTCTAGATGGCATTTGTTATTAATGATTCATGTGTTAGTTGTGGAGCATGCGCTTCAGAATGTCCAGTTAGCGCTATAAGTCAAGGAGATACTCAATTTGTTATCGATGCAGATACTTGTATTGATTGCGGAAACTGTGCTAATGTTTGCCCAGTAGGAGCTCCAAACCAAGAATAATAAAAGGGAGATCGTCTGAATAAGACGGTCTTTTTTTTGAGAAAATATAATTAAGTATATGGGGGAGTTAATAGAAGAACTTGACATTTAGTACTATAATGTAAACTATTATAGTCTATTGTGTTTGAGTTTAGTTTTTTTATATTTTTCATAGATATAATAAAACTTTTGGGATCATCTAAATATAAAGTCGTTATATTGTTTTTATAATGCATAGGAATTATATATTTTGGTGATATTAAATTACATGTTGTTGTGGCATCAAATCCATTTAATGTAAAATGACCTCCAATAGGAACAAGTAAAATATCAATATTTTTTAGGTTTTCTAATAGTAATGGAGTTGGAATATGTCCTAAATCACCCAAATGGCATATTGTAACATTATTGATTTTTAGAACATATATAATATTTAGACCTCTCTTAGCACCATTAGATTTATCATGAAATGAGCTAAACCCCTCAATAGTTAAATAATTCATGTCAAAAAAACCTAATTCGTTAATGACTTTAGTTTTTTCATTAGCTTTATTCAAATATGAATGATCGAAATGATTATGACTAATGGTAATTAAATCACACTTTGGAAAGTCATTATTATAACCTATAGAATCTTCAAATGGATCCATTAAGATTCTTTTTCCAGTAGATGTTTTGATTAAAAAACATGAATGTCCATACCAAATTAGTTGCATAATAGTCCTCCATATAAAACTAGATTGTATGAATATATTATTAACATATATAAGAAAAAATAATCATAAATTTTAAGGATTAATATATAGAATTTATATCTTTAAAATTAAAAAAAATAATAGTATAATAGTATAAAGTCAAAGTAAGTCAAAAACAAATATTCAAATTAAGGTTTAAGTAGGTGATGTTATGGCAAGACTTTCAGATATAATTGAAGATTTTATAAAGCAAATGTTCAATGAAGATGATAAAAAGGTTATTTTTATACAAAGAAATGAATTAGCAGATCAATTTAGATGTGCACCATCACAAATTAATTATGTATTGACAACTAGATTTACCTATGAAAAGGGATACTTAATTGAGAGTAAAAGAGGTGGTGGCGGCCATATAGCCATTAAACATTTAGAACATGATGGTTCTAATAGAAGAGAAGAATTAATAAATCAAAGTATAGGAGATATGATAACATATCATAATGCATTAGCATTATTAAATAATTTATTGGAATCTGAAATAATAGAAGAACGAGAATATGAAATAATGAAAATAGCAATAAATGATAGAACTTTAGTTTCAGCAGGAGATAGAAATAAGGTAAGGGCTGATATTTTAAAAGCAATGATTATGATAATTTTATCTTAAAGGTGGGGATATATATGTTATGTGAAAAATGTAAGAAAAATGAAGCTAAAATAAATTTGGTTAAAATAGTTAATGGAGAGAAACATGAAATTTGGCTATGTGAAGATTGTGCGAAGAATATAACAAATATTCCATTTCTAAGTTCATTTGCAGAAGAAGCAAATTTCCCATTTCAAAGCATATTAACAGGAATATTATCGAATGTACCAATTGCTAAAGTAGATGAAAATAATCTTGTTTGTCATAGTTGTGGGTTGACTTATAAAGAATTTAAAAAGACAGGTAAAATGGGATGTGCTAATTGTTATAAGGAATTTGGACAATTGCTGGAATCTCTAATACAAAGTACTCAAGGAAAAATAAAGCATATTGGAAGAATACCTAAGATTAGTGGAAAAGAATTTTCAAGAAGAAGAAAATTAAAGGATTTGAAGCTTGAATTACAAAAATTAATAGTAACTGAAGAATATGAGAAAGCAGCAATTGTAAGAGATCAAATAAAAGAATTAGAAATGTTTATATTAGAAAGCAATACAGAAAAAGATGAAACTAAAACAAAGAAGGAGGAAAAGTGTAATGAACAATTGGATTCATAAAAGTAATAATGAGAATGATAATGATATAGTACTTAGTAGCAAGATAAAATTATCTAGAAATTTCAAGGATTTACCTTTTCCTAATAAGTTGAATTATATAAAAGGTAGAGAGAATGGAAAAAATATATATAATGTACTTGTAAATGAATTGAATGATGAAAAAATTACTTTATATGAGATGTGGAATAGTGATGAAAATATAAATAAGGAATATGAAGAAAAAAATTTAATCAGTAAAGAATTATTTAAAAATGCTGATAAAGCATCTTTTGTAGTAAATGAAGATGAAACGTTAAGTATAATGATAAATGAAGAAGATCATATAAAATTACAATGTATAACAGCGGGGTTAAATTTAGAGGATGCTCTAAAAAATGCGATAATTATTGATGATAAAATAGAAAAAAATTTAAATTATGCATTTGACGAAAAGTTAGGGTACTTAACTACAAAATTAGAGAATTTAGGTACAGGTATGAAAGCATCAGTGGTGATACATTTACCAGCACTTAAAATGAGTGATGAAATTAAAAATATTTCAAAGCACCTTGACCAAGTTGGAATAAATATTAAAGGGGTTTATTCAGAAGGAACAGAGGTTTATGGTAATATATATGAAATATTTAATAAAGTATCTTTAGGAATTACAGAAGAGGATATTACGAGTCAATTAAAAAGTATGGTTTTAAATATAATTTCAGAAGAAAAGAAATTTAGAGAAATATTATTAAGTAAATGTAAATATGAATTAGAAGACAAGGTGTATAGGGCATATGGAATATTAAAATCAGCAGTGCTTTTAGAATTTAAGGAAACTATTAATTTATTGTCTGATGTTAGATTGGGAGCAGAACTTTCACTTATAGACATTGATAAAAATAAGTTAAATGAATTACTTGTAGTGACAAAGAATTTATCACTTCAAAATCATTTGGAAAAATCCTTAGATGCTAAACAAATTAAATTTGAGAGAGCTAAACTTGTAAAAGAAATATTAATATAATTTAGAAGATTGTGAGGGTTGAAAAGATGGAATATAACAAATTAACGGAAAGAGCACAGATGGTAATTTTAGAAGCTGAAAATGAATCAGAAAAATTTAAGCATGGTTATGTGGGGACAGAACATGTTTTACTTGGAATTTTAAAAGAAGAAGGGTATTCAGCTAAATTGTTGAAAAAATATGGAATTGATATTGAAAATATAAGGGATATGGTTCAAAAATATCTTGGATATGGAGATATTATAAAATCAGAAGAAGATATTTTGTTGACACCTAGAACTAAAAGGTTACTTGATGAGAGCTTTGAAGAAGCTAAGAAATTAAATCATAAGTATGTTAGTCCAGAGCATATCTTATTTGCTTTACTTAATCAGGAAGAAGGCATGGCATACACAATTTTAAAAAGTTTAAAATTAAATTTTTTGGGTATAAGTAGAGAATTGAATAAATTTTTATCAGGCAACTATGAGGACAAATCAAGTGATGCAGATGCTCCAAATAATAAAAAGGAAAAAACACCTATGCTAGATAAGTATGGAAGAGACTTAACGCAGTTAGCACGAGAAGAAGTATTAGATCCTGTAGTTGGGAGAGAGATAGAAAATCAAAGAGTATTAGAGATTCTTTGCAGAAGAATTAAAAATAATCCTTGTCTAATTGGAGAACCAGGAGTAGGTAAAACTGCAGTTGTTGAAGGATTAGCACAGAGAATAGTTGAAGGAAATATACCGGAAACACTTAAAAATAAAAGGGTTATTTCTTTAGATTTGACATCTATGATTGCAGGAGCAAAATATAGAGGTGAATTTGAAGAACGATTAAAGAAAACAATGGAAGAAATTCGTAAGGATAAAAACGTTATTGTATTCATAGATGAAATCCATACAATAATTGGAGCAGGTGGAGCAGAAGGTGCTATTGATGCATCTAATATATTAAAACCAGCGTTAGCAAGAGGCGAAATTCAATGTATTGGAGCAACAACCATTGATGAATATAGGAAGTATATTGAGAAAGATTCAGCGCTTGAAAGAAGATTTCAACCAGTAATGGTGGGAGAACCATCAAAAGATGAAACCTTGCAAATTTTAAAGGGCTTGAGAGATAAGTATGAAGCTCACCATAGGGTTAAAATTACAGATGAGGCATTAGAAGCAGCTGTAAATTTATCAGATAGATATATAACAGATAGGTATATGCCAGATAAAGCTATTGATTTAATAGATGAGGGATCTGCCAAAGTAAGGATACAAAACTTAACAACTCCTCCAGACCTAAAGGATTTAGAAGAAAAAATAGATAATATAGATAAGGAAAAAGAAGATGCTATAAGAGTTCAAGCTTTTGAAAGAGCAGCACATTTGAGAGATCAAGAGAGAGCATTGAAAGAACAATTAGACAATATGAAAAAAGATTGGAGAACTCACAACTCAGTTCAAGAATTAGTTGTAGATGCAGAAAAAATAGCAAGTGTAGTATCAACTTGGACTAAAATTCCAATTCAAAAGTTAACTGAATCAGAAAGTGAGAAGTTATTAAATCTAGAAAATATACTTCATAAAAGAGTAGTTGGGCAGCATGAAGCCGTAAAATCGATAGCTAGAGCGGTAAGGAGAGCAAGGGTTGGGATAAAAGATCCTAATAGGCCAATTGGAAGTTTTATATTCCTAGGACCTACAGGAGTTGGAAAGACTGAATTATCTAAGGCACTTGCAGAAGCAATGTTTGGTGATGAAAATAGTATTATAAGAGTTGATATGTCAGAATATATGGAAAGTCATTCAGTTGCTAAATTAATTGGAGCGCCTCCAGGATATGTGGGTCATGAAGATGGTGGTCAGCTTACAGAGGCAGTTAGAAGAAAACCATATTCAATAGTGCTTTTAGATGAGATTGAAAAGGCTCATCCAGATATATTTAATGTCTTACTTCAAATTATGGAAGATGGAAGACTTACAGATGGTAAAGGTAAGGTTGTTAACTTTAAAAATACAATAATAATAATGACTTCAAATGTTGGTGCACATGAAATTAAAAAACAGAAGAGTATAGGATTTAATAATAGTGTTAATACTGAATCTGAATATGAAAAAATGAAAGAAAACATATTGGAAGAATTAAAGAGAACATTTAAGCCAGAATTTTTAAATAGAATTGATGATACAATAGTATTCCATAAATTAAGTGATGAGGATTTAGATAAAATTATGGATTTAATGTTAGCATCAATAAGAACAAGACTTCAAGGTAGAGATATTTATTTAAATTTCGAAGATGATAGCAAAAAGTTCCTATTGAATAAAGGTATTGATCTTGATTATGGTGCAAGACCATTAAGAAGACTTATTATAAAAGAAGTTGAAGATAGATTAAGCGAAGAAATATTGCAAGGAAATATAAAAATTGGAGATAAAATAAAAGTTAATGAATTAGAAAATAAACTTGTTTTCAGTAAATTAGCTTAAAGAGAATTAGGTGAAGATATGAGTAAAAATACAAAGGAATTAGATTTGATTATAATTGGTGGTGGTCCAGCAGGGCTTACAGCAGCCATGTATGCAGGAAGAGCCAAGCTAAATACATTGTTATTAGAAAATAAACTATTAGGTGGTCAGGTTAGAAATAGCTATAGCATAGAAAATTATCCTGGATTTAAAAGCATAAAGGGTGGAGAATTGGCTGATATTTTTCAATCTCAAGCTGAATCACTAGGAGCAACAATAGATGAGTTTGATTTAATTGAAAATATAGATCTTTCAGATGATAAAAAAATAATTGAAACTGAAACTTGTATATATAAACCTAAGGCAGTGATAATTGCTACTGGAGCTACGCCTAAAAAATTACCTATTCCAGAGGAAAAGGAATTTGAAGGTAAGGGTATTCATTACTGTGCTGTTTGTGATGGTGCAATGTATGAAGGAAAGAAGATAGCGGTTGTAGGCGGAGGAAATTCAGCATTGGAAGAAGCTATATTTTTAACAAGATTTGCTGAAAAAATATATATAATAAGAAGATATGATTATTTTAAAGGTGAGCAGTCGTTAATAGACGAAGTGTTTAGACATCCTAAAATAGAAGTGTTATTAAATGAGGATTTAATAGGAGTAAAAGGTACAACATTTTTAGAATCAGTTACAATAAAAAATACAAAGACTGGAAAGACTTGCGATTTAAATGTAGAAGCTGTATTTGGATATATAGGAACAGAACCCAAAACTGATGAAGTAAAAAAATATTTAAATTTAAATGAACAGGGATATATAATTACGGATGAGGATATGCAAACAAATATAAAAGGTGTATATGCAGCAGGTGATGTTAGAGAAAAGAAATACAGACAAATTACTACAGCAGTTGCTGATGGTACAATAGCTTTATTGAATGCAGAAAAATATATATTACAAAAGAATAACTAATTAATATAAAAATAAATAGAAGAGGCATTGTCTGCCTCTTCTATTTATTGCCTAAAGCCTTTAATATAGACGGTTTATCAAAACCTATAATAATATTATCATTGATATCTAAAACAGGAACTCCCATTTGATGAGATTTTTTTATCATTTCTTCTCTAGCTTCCATATCATCTTGAACATTTAATTCTTCAAATTCAAGATTTTCTGATTTAAGATAATTTTTTACCTTAACACACCAAGGGCAAGAATCAGTAGTATATACTTTTATCATAAATCTACCTCCTTAATTAATAATTATTATTTAATAATTAATATTATAATATAGTTTGAATAACCTATCAACACATTAATATATTGTTGTTAAAATGATAGTTGTTATTTTATTTTGAAGCTAGATTAAACTTATCAATAATAGTTTTTGTAAAAATTAATTACTTATACAAAAATAAATCAATATAAGTTTAGGATAAAGTCATGAAGATACTGTATAAAAAATAATACAAATAGTTTAAAATTATTATATGATATAATAAAAATAATGATTTAGTTAGAATGAAAAAGTAGATTATATTAATAATTTAAGCTATTAAGGATAATTAAAATACGATTTATGGTAGACATATCAAATTTAAATATTCAAATTGATATAATTAAATAATACGAATAGTTTTTTTGTTATTTAAATGATTTATATAAAGTAATAAAATGAATTCAATTAAAAATATATAAATAACGAAGAAATATTTACGATATTTAATATAAGGAGAAATTTATGAAACAAAAAACATTATACAGATGTTCAAATTGTGGATTTGAAAGTATAAAATGGTTAGGAAAATGCCCGACATGCAATAGTTGGAATACATTAGATGAGATAATAATTGATATGAAAACCTCAATATCAAAAGTATCTCAATCATCTAAAAAACCGATCAAAAAACTTTTCGAAGTTATTTCAAATAAAAGTGATAGAATTATTACTGGAATAAATGAATTTGATAGAGTAATGGGAGGCGGAATTGTAAAAGATTCAATCTCAATTATAACTGCAAGACCAGGAGCTGGAAAATCAACACTTCTTCTTCAAATTTCAGATGCTGTAGCTAAAAAAGGCTGTAAGGTTATTTACGCTTCAGGAGAAGAGAGCGACAGTCAAATAAAGAACAGAGCAGATAGAATTCTTGAAACAATTAATAAGGATATATGGGTACTTCAAGAAACAAGTTTAGATAATGTATTATATTCAGTCGAAGAGGTAGATCCAGATTTATTAATTATAGATAGTATTCAAACATTCACTATTGAAAAAGCATTACCAGCGAGAGCGGGATCACCAACTCAAACTATGGAGTGTGCGAATGCATTACTTAAGATAGCTAAAAATGAGAATAAGCCAAGAGCTGTTATTATAGTAGGACAAATGACAAAGAATGATGAGCTTGCGGGATTAAGAGCATTGGAGCATTTAGTTGACACAGTTCTTATTATAGAAGATGATAATGATGAAGAATTACGTGTACTTGTTAGTTCAAAAAATAGGTTCGGTGGTATTGAAAACGGATTTTTTCAAATGTGTGAGAATGGTATGATTTCAATAGATAACCCATCAGAATTTTTTATGACAAAGCGTGAAGATGACGAAATAGTATCAGGAAGTGCATTAACCGTGATAAAGGAAGGAACAAGGGCAATTATAACTGAAATAGAGAGTCTTGTTTCTAAAAGTTTCACTCCATATCCAACCAGGATAGGTGAAACACTAGGAAAAGATAAATTAAATACCTTGATATCTATATTAGAACAACGTGGTGGGATTAATTTATATGATAAAAATGTAATTATAAAAACTACAGGTGGAATAAAAATAAGAGAACAAGGAATTAATTTAGCTGTAATAATGAGTATAGTATCATCTGTAAAGCAGCGTGGAATAGAATCAACTATAGCATTTATAGCTGATGTAGGATTAACTGGGGAATTAAAAAAAGTGCCTTCATTAGAAAGTAGAGTTAAAGAATTAGCAAGAATGGGATTTAAACGAGTTTATGTTCCTAAAGATTCATTTATGAGAGGTTATAATAAGTCTGATGGAATAGAAATAATTGAATTAAAAACATTAAATCAGGTAATTCAGCATGTATATAATTAATATTATATGTAAACTTATTAAATAGCATTGAGAGATTATATTTAATATAGTATTATAGAATTTAGAGTTTAATATTTAATGTAACGAAAAAACAATTTAACATAAAAAATATATAATAGGTATATATAATATTATATTCATAATAATTAATATTTTGTAAAGAAAATGGGTGAGTGTATGAGAATAGAAAAGGGAATAGGAATAAAAGATGTCTTAAAGATAATGTGCCCAGGCACTCAACTAAGGGAAGGTCTTGAAAATATATTAAGAGCAAAAACTGGAGGATTAATAGTAATTGGGGACGATGAAGAGGTCATGGAATTAGTTGATGGAGGATTTTACATTAATTCTGATTATACTCCATCGTATGTGTATGAGTTAGCTAAAATGGATGGTGCAATAGTAATAACAGGAGATTTAAAAAAAATAGTTTGCGCTAATACGCAATTAATACCGGATTCATCAATTCCAACATACGAAACTGGAACTAGGCATAGAACAGCACATAGAGTTGCTAGGCAAACAAATAATATAGTGGTCGCTATTTCTCAAAGAAGAAATATAATAACTGTATATAAAGGTGATATAAAATATGTATTAAGAGAAAGCAGCGTAATTTTAAGCAAGGCAAATCAAGCTATTCAAACTTTAGAAAAATATGTGTCAGTTCTTGATAGAGTTACTAACAATTTAAATTTGCTAGAATTTCAAGATTTAACGACACTGTTTGATGTAGTTACTGCAATACAAAGAACTGAAATGGTCATGAGAATAGTTGAAGAAATAAATATGTATATATTAGAGCTTGGCAATGAAGGAAGATTAATATCTATGCAATTAAACGAGTTGGTTAAACATATAGAAAGAGATGGAATATTGCTAATCAAGGATTATTGTAATGATGAATTACAATATAATGATGTATATGAACATATTCAAAGGTTAAATTCATCTGAATTAGTGGATTTAGATGCAATAGCACGAGCTTTAGGTCATGGTGGAATTCCACTTGTAGATACATTAATATCACCAAAAGGTTATAGAGTGTTAAGTAAAGTTCCTAGGATACCATCGAATGTAATTGATAATCTTATTAAGGAATTTAAAGAATTAAGTAGCGTTATAGATGCGGATATAGATGACCTTGACAAAGTTGAGGGAATAGGAGAAGCAAGAGCAACTGCTATTAAAGATGGATTGAAACGTATAAAAGAGCAAATAACATTAAAAAAAGAAATATGATAAAAAAACTCGGTAAATTGTTTTTAACCGAGTTTTTTTATTAATGCATATCAAAAATATAAATTAATATTATAGAAATTGTTTTATAAATGTATAATATAATTTTGTTAGTAGTATAATAATGGAAGTTGGTGTTTGACTTTATATTTTTGTTAATGCGCTTAAGATGTTAACTTTTATCTTAAATTAAATTTGCCTAGTGTACTTAGTTTAGAATATTCTTTGATAAATACGTCATATAGATTTATATTTAAATTATTACATAAAGATGTAAGATAAAAAATATTATTACCAATTTCCTTTTCTATAATTTCACGACAATTGTCACAGGGTTCACCTGCAAGATGAGTATGTATATAATTATTTAAGTTTTCTATGGAAGAATTTTGATCAGGTAAATGTTGCTTACTAGCGTTAATTTTTATACAACCACAATTAGTAACAGCTTTTGCAATAGATCTATTTACTAATGCAGTAGATTCACTATATTTAGTAAGAACATCTAAAATGCTTTTATGGCGAATAAGAGATTCATTTACACAATCTTGAAAATTATCAAATATCATATCCTTCATATGTTTCAGCTCCTTAACAAAATTAACATAATTAAAAAATTGTATTATAATATAAAAAATAATGGAAACAGTTTATATGGTTTGAAATATGTGTATATAATACACAATAATTTATAATATTCATAGGGGGATTGTTTACTAAACTTAATAATTTATTAATTTTAGATACACTCATTGTATGTTATAATTAACAATATATAGAACAAAATATTTAAGCAAATAAGGTTAAAACACTAAAAAAGTGTAAACAATTAAAAATAAGGAGGTGAAGTATTTGTTAAAGAAGTTATTGACGGGAGTGTTTTCTCTTTTAGGATTAATTATAGGTTATGTTGTATCTGAGATATTGCTTGCAATACCACAAGTTGCAAATTTAACATATCTTTCAAGTACTATCGCAAATGTAGTTTTTGTTATTATTATATCTATTGTTTTTGGAATTATATTTTATATTATTTCTCCTGTTATATATAAAGGGGTTTCTAATCTAATTGAATATATTGAAAAAAGCATGCAAAAAGTGAGCATAACAGAAATAATTTATGGAACATCAGGAGCTGTTGTTGCTTTAATTCTTATGACATTTATAGCAAAGCCAATAAATGATATACGATTAATAGGACCAATACTACTAATATTACTAAATTTGTTAGCAGCAGTAATAGGTGCAGAAATAATGATAAAGAAAAAAGAAGATATAACTGCATTGCTTGTTAATATCAAGAAACCAGTTGTTAAAGAAAAAAAAGTAAAAGAAACAATAAAAGATAAAAAAGAATCAATAAAAGGAATTCCGAAAATATTAGATACATCAGTTATAATCGATGGAAGAATATTCGATATTTGTGAAACAGGATTTGTTGAAGGTCCATTGGTTATACCTAATTTTGTATTAGATGAGTTACGCCATATATCTGATTCATCTGATTCTCTAAAGCGAAATAGAGGGAGAAGAGGATTAGATATATTAAATAAAATCCAAAAGGAATTGGCAATAGAAACTCAAATTGTAGATGATGATTTTCCTAAAATTGCAGAAGTTGATGCTAAGCTATTGAAACTTGCGCAAAAAATGAATGGAAAAGTTATAACTAATGATTATAATCTTAATAAAGTTGCAGAGTTTCAAGGCGTGCCAGTATTAAATATAAATGAATTATCAAATGCAATAAAGCCTGTTGTATTACCTGGAGAAGAAATGAAAATTGATATAGTAAAAGATGGTAAGGAGTCAAGCCAAGGAGTAGCTTATTTAGATGATGGGACTATGATTGTTGTAGAAAGTGGAAGAAAATATATAGGTCAAACAACGCTTGTTATAGTTACATCAGTTCTTCAAACAGCAGCGGGAAGAATGATTTTTGCAAAGCCAAAAGAAAATTAGAAATTAAGGAGAACTTTCGATATGGTTAGTGCGATAGTATTAGCTGGAGGAAGAGGTAAAAGAATGGGCGCTGTTCAAAGTAAACAATATATAGATTTGAATGGCAAGCCCATTCTTTATTACACTCTTAAACAGTTTATAGATAATAATTTGATTGATAAGATTTTTTTAGTTGTACCAGAAGACGAACTGGAATATTGCAAAATTGAAGTTTTAAACAAATATAAATTGTCAGTTGATGAATTAATTATCGGAGGAAAAGAAAGACAAGATTCTGTATATAATGCATTAGTTAAAGCAGCAGGAACAGATATAATATTGATCCATGACGGAGCTAGACCATTTGTATCTCAGAGAATAATAAATGATGCTGTTAAATATGCTAAAATTTACAAGGCTACAGCACCGGGAGTTGTACCAAAGGATACTATAAAGGTTAAGAATGAAGATAATTTTTCAATACATACACCAGCTAGAAGTAATCTTATGGCAGTTCAAACACCACAAGCTTTTGATTATGATATGATATATGAATGTCATAAAAAAATTAGGCAAAAGGGTATTGAAGTTACTGATGATACAATGGTAGTAGAACTTTTTAATAATAAAGTTTATCTTTATGATGGAGAATATACTAATATTAAAATAACAACGCCAGAGGATTTGATTTTAGCAGAATATTTAGTCAAAAAATAGTACAATTATGGTATATTGACAGTTAAAAGTCAAAAAGTTATAATGAACTAAAATAAAATGAGTTTTAAAGTGCTATGATGAAGAATAGTAAAAGTCAAATTTAAGAGAAAAAGTCCATAGGCTGTAAGGCTTTTAACAGACTTTGAACCAGCTTCGGAGCAATAGGAAAAAACTATCGGTTTAATACCGTTATCATTATTAGAGAACAAATTTAGGTGGTACCGCGATTGAAATTCGCCCTAATTATTATATTAGGGTGAATTTTTTTTGTTTTACATAACAACCTAAAATACAATAAAGTATATCATTTAGGAGGAAATAAAAATGAAAATGTCTAATATGTTAATCTCTACGTTAAGAGAAGTACCAGCAGAAGCAGAAATTGATAGTCATAAGCTTATGCTAAGAGCTGGGATGATGAGAAAGATGGCAGCTGGAGTATATAACTATATGCCATTGGGGTTAAAAGTTTTAAAAAAAGTTGAAGATATAGTAAGAGAAGAAATGAATGCAGCAGGTGCTCAAGAATTTTTAGCTTCAGCTATGATTCCAGCAGAACTATGGCAAGAATCAGGCAGATGGGATGCATATGGAGCAGAGATGTTTAGAGTAAAGGATAGAGGTGATAGAGATTTCTGTCTAGGACCTACTCATGAAGAAGTTTTTACTGATATAGCGAGAAATGAAATAAAATCATATAAGCAATTACCATTAAATCTATATCAAATTCAAACTAAGTATAGAGATGAACGTAGACCAAGATTTGGAGTTATGAGATCTAGAGAATTTGTTATGAAAGATGCATATAGCTTTGATAAAGATCAAGAAGGATTAGATATAGCTTACGATAAAATGCATGATGCATATGTAAATATATTTAATAAATGTGGATTAGATGCTAAGTGTGTTGCAGCAGATTCGGGTGCCATTGGAGGCTCTAATTCAGCTGAGTTTATGGTTAAATCAGAAGTTGGAGAAGATGATGTAGTATTCTGTACTGAATGTGATTATGCAGCAAACATTGAAAAGGCTTATTCAGCACCAGAAAAAGAAGAAAAACAAGATTTTAAAGAATTAAGAAAAATTGAAACACCAAATATAAAAACTATTGAGGATTTAGTTAACTTCTTTAAAACTACTGAAAAAAGATTTGCGAAAACTATTATATTTAATGCAGATGGAAAGATAGTAGCAGTAATGGTTAGAGGAGATCGTGAAATTAACGAAGTTAAGATAAGCAATGCAATAGGCGAGGTTATGAATTTAGAGCTTGCTAGTGCAGAAGAAGTGAAAAAAGCTACTGGTGCTGATATTGGATTTGCAGGTCCAATAGGAATAAAAGTTGATATACTATTAGTAGATGAGGAAGTTGCTAATATGTATAATTTTATTGTTGGAGCTAATGAAACAGGATATCATATTGAAAATGTAAACTACGGAAGAGATTTTGAAGGAATTGTTGGAGATTATAGAAATGTAACTGAAGGAGAAAAGTGTCCGCATTGTGGAGGAAAAGTCACTATTGCAAGAGGAACAGAAGTTGGACATATATTTAAACTTGGAACAAAATATTCAGAAGCTATGAATGCAAACTTTATTGATGAGGATGGAAAGGAAAAACCATTTATAATGGGATGTTATGGTATTGGAGTTACAAGAACAGTAGCATCAATAATTGAGCAACATCATGATGAAAATGGAATTGTATGGCCATTATCAGTTGCTCCATATCATATTTCAGTTATTCCTGTAAATGTTAAAGATGAGGAACAAGTTAAAGTTGCTAATAAACTATATGAAGAATTAATAGGTATGGGTGTAGAAGCACTTTTAGATGATAGAAATGAAAGAGTTGGGGTCAAGTTCAAAGATTCAGAATTGATGGGAATACCAATGAGAGTAACTGTTGGTAAGAAAATTGTTGATGGTGAAGTTGAATTTAAGCTTAGAACTCATGAAATGGAAGTAGTTAAAATAAGCGATGTTTGTGATATTGTTAAAAATGAATTTCACAAGAACAATTTAAAATTAAGATAAATTATTAAGAGGTGATTTTATGAAAATATATAATACCTTAACTAGAAAAAAAGAAGAATTTGTGCCTATTGTTCCAGGCGAAGTTAAAATGTATGTTTGTGGACCAACTGTGTATAACTTTTTTCACATAGGTAACGGAAGAACATTTATTATATTTGATACTGTTAGAAGATATTTAGAATACAGAGGATACAAAGTCAAATTTATACAAAACTTTACAGATATAGATGATAAAATGATTAATAAAGCAAATTCAGAGGGGATTACTGTAAAAGAACTTGGTGATAAATATATTAAAGAATATTATCAAGATGCAGATGCTCTTCAAATAGAAAGAGCTACTGTTAATCCTAGAGCAACTGAGTATATAGGCGATATAATAAAATTTGTCGATGATTTAATTAAAGCAGGTTTTGCTTATGAAGTAGATGGTGATGTATATTTCAGTACTAAGAAATTTAAGACTTATGGTAAGCTTGCAGGACAAAATCTAGAAGATTTGCAAGCTGGAGCTAGAATTAATATTGATGAGAGAAAAAATGATCCAATGGACTTTGCTGTTTGGAAAGCTCAAAAGCCAGGTGAACCTGCATGGGAAAGTCCTTGGGGACTTGGAAGACCGGGCTGGCATATTGAATGTTCATGCATGGCTAAGAAAATATTAGGTGATACAATTGACATACATGCTGGTGGAATGGATTTGAAATTTCCACATCATGAAAATGAAATAGCTCAAAGTGAAGCAGTAACAGGAAAACCATTTGCAAACTATTGGATGCATGCAGCATTTGTTAATGTAGATAATAAAAAAATGTCAAAATCATTAAATAATTTTTTCACAGCAAGAGAAATACTTGAAGAATATGATTCGGATGCGATAAGATTTTTAATGTTATCAGGACATTATAGGATTCAAATTAATTTTACAAAAGAACTTTTAGATTCAGCTAAAGCATCTATTGAAAGATTATATAATTGCATAAATAATCTTGAGAATCTGATAAGCGAAGTTAAAATAAAAGATATTAGTGAAGATGAAAAGTTATATCTAAAATCTTTAGATAAGTACAGAGATAAATTTATTGAAAAAATGGATGATGATTTCAATACAGCAGATGCAATTTCAGTATTGTTTGACTTAAGTAAGGATATTAATAATAATATTAATATAGATTCATCGAAGGAATTATGCGAAGGTGCAGTAGAGTTAATCAGAGAATTAGGAATGTCACTTGGAATTCTTCAAAAACACCAAGAAAAGAATTTAGAAACTGAAATTCAAGAACTTATTGATAAAAGACAACAAGCAAGAAAAGACAGAGATTTTGCTCTAGCAGATAAAATTAGAGATGACTTAAAAGCTAGAAATATTATATTAGAAGATACACCACAAGGGGTTAGATGGAAAAAAGTTGATTAATTAAAATAAGGGTTGCAAATGATGCAACCCTTATTTAAAGGAGATTTATTAATGTTAGATGATTTTAGAATAAGAGAATTTACTAAAAATGAAGCTAGGATGTTAAATCCACTCCAATTGGCATTAGTAGGGGATGGAGTATTTGAGGTTTTTATTAGAGATTACATATTAACGGAAAATATGGCATTATCGGCAAATAAAATTCATATTAAAGCAATCAAATATGTTAAAGCAAAAAGTCAAGCGTATATAATGCACCAAATTGAAGAAATCTTGACGGAAGAAGAAATGGCAGTGTATAAAAGAGGGAGAAATGCTAAGTCAGCTACAGTACCCAAGAATGCAGATGTTAGGGATTATAGAATGGCAACTGGATTTGAAGCATTAGTCGGATATTTATATTTAATTGGAGATAAGGAAAGATTAGAATTAATTTTTAATAAAAGTATAGAGGTCATAAAATAAACTAAAGATTCATAATTAAGGAGGATTATTAATGCAAGAAAAAATAAAGAAAAATAATTCTAAAGTTAAATTGAAGAATGAAGAAAATAAAACTTATGAAAGAAATAAAAAAAATAAAAAGAGTTATAATTTAAAAGTAAATAACGTTGCAGAAGTAAGCAGAAATAAAGAAAATAGTCAAGTAGAAGAAAGAGAAGATATAGTAATAGGCAGAAATGCAGTAATTGAAGCGTTAAAAGGTGAAGGAACAATTGAAACGTTATATATATCCAATGGTAATCTTGAAGGTTCAATAAAAACTATAGTTGGGTTAGCAAAAGAAAAAAGAGTAATAATAAGAGAAGTTGATAGGAGAAAGTTAGATTCTATGTGTAATGGTGAAGTACATCAAGGTGTAATAGCAAAGATAACACCATATAAGTATTCGCAAGTATCAGATATATTAGAACTCGCAGAAAAAAGAGGTGAATCACCTTTTATTGTTATATTAGATGAAGTAGAAGATCCACATAATTTAGGCTCTATAATAAGAACAGCAGAGTTGTTTGGTGTACATGGAATAATAATTCCTAAGAGAAGGAGTGCATCAGTAACTTCAACTGTATATAAATCTTCAGTGGGAGCTGTAGAACATGTTAAAATTGCAAAAGTTACAAATTTAAATGCGATAATAGAAGAGTTGAAAGAAAGTGGGATTTGGGTTTATGGAGCAGATATAAGAGCAGAAGAATACAGCTATCAAGTAGATTTTAGTGGCCCATGTGCACTTATAATTGGTAATGAAGGAAGAGGTATTTCAAAACTAACAGTACAAAAGTGTGATAAACTAATAAAAATACCAATGGTGGGAAAGATTAATTCTTTAAATGCTTCAGTTGCTGGTGGTATAATGATGTATGAGGTTTTAAAAGGGCGCTTAAAATAGAAAGAGGTACAGTGTGAAAACTATTTTTGTTGATGGCTATAATGTGGTTAATAGTTGGCCTAATTTAAAACAGGATAAAGGTGTCAGTTTTGAGGGCTCAAGGCAGTTGTTAATAGATATTTTACACAATTATGGAGTATTTAAAGAATGCAAAATAGTATTGGTATTTGATGCTCATAAGGTAGCAGGAAGTATTGAGAAGGAAGAACAAATAAATAAAAATATATCTGTAGTTTTTACTAAGAGTGGAGAAACAGCTGATAGTTATATAGAAAAAAAAGTAAATGAATTAGGTAGAAAACATGAGATAGTTGTTGTTACATCAGATAACCTAGAACAACAAACTATTTTCCAAAGAGGTGCAACTAGAATGGCATCTATAGAATTTTATAATGAGATTCTTAAAGTAGAAAAATCTATAAAAAGTCGAGCTGAGAAGAATGAAAATAAACAAAGGAACAGCATAAGTGATAATATAGATGACAATACAGCTAGATTGTTAGAAGAAATTAGAAGGAGCAAGTAAATTAAGTTGACTAACATATTTTTACTAGGGTATAATTGTTTACATGAATAGTGTAGTTTAACGCAGAAGAGAGTTGAGAGTGAAATAGTTGGAAGGGTTTTTAGAATTTAAGGACAAATTAGATGAAGAAGTTGTTATAGAAGCTAAAGATGGAAATAATAGAGCTCAAGAATATTTGATGGCAAAGTATGAGAACTTTGTGAAAGCTAAAGCAAAATCATATTTCTTGATTGGTGCAGATAAAGAGGACATTTATCAAGAAGGGATGATAGGATTATATAAGGCTATTAGAGATTATAATCCACAAAAATCAACATCATTTAAGGCTTTTGCAGAAATATGCGTAACTAGACAAATTATAACTGCAATAAAAACTGCTACTAGACAAAAACATATCCCTTTGAATACTTATATATCATTGAATAAGCCAATATATGAAGAAGAGTCTGAAAGAACATTGTTGGACGTTTTAGCTGGATTAAAAATTTCGGATCCTGAAGAATTAATGATAAGCAAGGAAAAGATGGATTATATTGAAGATAAAATCTCAAAAGTATTATCAGGATTAGAATTAGAAGTGCTCACATCATATTTGGATGGGAAATCTTATCAAGAAATTGCATGTGATTTGGAAAGACATTCAAAATCCATTGATAATGCTCTGCAGAGAGTAAAAAGAAAACTAGAAAAATGCTTAGATTTAAAGTAAGAATTTATATTGACAAATAAAAAAAAAAATAGTAAACTTTATAATTGGTATATCAAGGAACACAAAGGTTTTTGAACGCTCACATAGCTCAGTAGGCAGAGCGTCGCCTTGGTAAGGCGGAGGCCGTCGGTTCAATCCCGATTGTGAGCTCCAAGTAATAAAAATGAAAAAACACTAGGCAAAGTTTATTACAAGATAAAAGGAGGAAATTTATAATGTCAAAAGCAAAATATGAAAGAAATAAACCACATGTTAATATCGGAACAATAGGTCACGTAGACCATGGTAAGACAACATTAACAGCTGCAATCACAACTGTATTAGCAAATAAAGGATATGCAGAAGCATTTAACTATGCAGATATTGATAAGGCTCCAGAAGAAAAAGAAAGAGGAATCACAATCAATACAGCACACGTTGAATACCAAACAGAAAACAGACACTATGCTCACGTTGACTGTCCAGGACATGCTGACTACGTTAAGAACATGATCACAGGAGCAGCACAAATGGATGGAGCTATCTTAGTTGTATCAGCAGCAGATGGTCCAATGCCACAAACAAGAGAACATATACTATTAGGATCAAGAGTAGGTATCCAATATATCGTAGTATTCTTAAATAAAGCAGATATGGTAGATGATCCAGAATTATTAGAATTAGTTGAAATGGAAGTTAGAGAATTATTAAATGAATATGAATTCCCAGGAGACGATATTCCAGTAATAACAGGATCAGCATTAAAAGCATTAGAAAACCCAACAGATGAAGAAGCAATAGCTCCAATCTTAGAATTAATGGAAGCAGTAGATAGCTATATCCCAACTCCAGAAAGAGCAACAGATAAGCCATTCTTAATGCCAATCGAAGATGTCTTCACAATTACAGGAAGAGGAACAGTTGCAACAGGAAGAGTTGAAGCTGGAGTACTTCACGTAGGAGACGAAGTAGAAATCGTTGGATTAAGTGAAGAAAAGAAGAAAGTTGTAGTAACTGGAATCGAAATGTTCAGAAAGTTATTAGATGAAGCGCAAGCTGGAGATAATATCGGAGCATTATTAAGAGGAGTTCAAAGAACTGATATTGAAAGAGGTCAAGTATTAGCAGTACCAAATTCAGTACATCCTCACACTAAATTCGTAGGTCAAGTATACGTACTTAAGAAAGAAGAAGGTGGTAGACATACTCCATTCTTCGATGGATACAGACCACAATTCTACTTCAGAACAACAGACGTTACAGGATCAATCAAATTACCAGATGGAATGGAAATGGTAATGCCAGGAGACCACATCGACATGAACGTTGAATTAATCACTCCAATCGCAATGGATGAAGGATTAAGATTCGCTATCAGAGAAGGTGGAAGAACTGTAGGTTCAGGAGTTGTTACTAAGATAGTTCAATAGGATTTATAGATAGGCAATCAGTTTAATAAAGGACTAAGTTATATAACTTAGTCCTATTTAAAGGAAGATTGACAATTTACATATTCTATGATATTGTGTAAAAGTGACATTTTAAGTCATACAAGTTAGAGGTGAACAGGAGATTAATCTCTTGTTTAATATATATGAAAACTGGAGGTGCAGTAATGAGAACAAGAGTAACTTTAGCATGCACAGAGTGTAAACAAAGAAATTATGATTCAATGAAAAATAAGAAAAATGATCCAGATAGATTAGAAATGAAAAAGTATTGTAAATTCTGTAAAAAGCACACTCTTCATAGAGAAACAAAATAGTAGCCACGTGAAATGACATATAGTAAGTAAATTTAAGGATGTGAAAATATGTCAGAAAAAAGTAATGTAAAAACTGAAAAGGCTGTTAATAATAGTAACCTATTTAGTTTTTTTAGAGAGGTTAAGGCAGAAGTTAAGAGAATAACTTGGCCTTCAAAAGATGAGGCGAAAAAAGCATTTGTTGCAGTTGTAATATTCACACTAATATACACATTATTAGTAGGTGGATTCGATTTTATTTTCCAGAACCTCTTTGAAATGATTTTAAAATTGAAGTAAAAGGGAGGTTTGGGTGACGTTAAGATCACCTGACAAGTATGAGTGATAAAGCAAGATGGTATGTAGTGCATACATATTCTGGATATGAAAATAAGGTTAAAGCAAACTTAGAAAAAGCAATTGAAAACAGAAATCTTGAATCATTAATCCATGATATACAAGTACCTATGGAAGAAGTGATTGAAGAAAAAGAAGGAAAACAAAAAGTCTCATTAAAGAAGAAATTTCCTGGATATGTGCTTGTGAAAATGTTGATGAGCGATGAATCATGGTACGTTGTAAGAAATACAAGAGGTGTAACAGGATTTGTTGGTCCAGGATCTAAACCAGTTCCTCTTTCAGATGAAGAAGTTGAATCAATGGGAGTGCTAGAAACACCTATTGAGATTGATTTAGAGATAGGGGAAAGCATTAAAATTATCTCAGGACCATTAAGAGATTCAGTGGCTATAATACAAGAGATAGTTTTAGATAAACGTAAAATTAAGGCTTTAGTAGATATGTTTGGCAGAGAAACTCTTGCTGAACTAGACTTTAATCAAGTTGAAAAATTAGTTTAATATATAATATAATAAGCTGATTTTAATTAAGTGGGAGAACTAAAAGTTCGTATATACCACAGTAATAGGAGGAATAACAAAATGGCTAAGAAAGTAACTGGAATGATTAAACTTCAACTTCAAGCAGGTAAGGCAACACCAGCTCCACCTGTTGGTCCAGCTTTAGGTCAACATGGTGTAAATATAATGGGATTCTGTAAGGAGTTTAATGCTAAAACTGCTAATCAAGCTGGTTTAATAATACCAGTAGTTATAACAGTTTACCAAGACAGATCATTTAGTTTTATACTAAAGACTCCTCCAGCTGCAGTTCTAATTAAGAAAGAATTAGGATTAGAAAGCGGATCAGGAGTACCTAATAAAACAAAGGTTGGTAAGTTAACTCAAGATCAACTTAAGAAGATCGCTGAAACTAAAATGCCAGACTTAAATGCTGCTAATGTTGAATCAGCTATGAGAATGATAGCAGGAACAGCTAGAAGTATGGGAGTAACTATCGAAGAGTAATTCTTTAAAAATAAGTGGGAGGTCAAAACCGCTAATACCACAGAGGAGGCAAATTATGGGAAAAAAATACGTTGAAAGCGCAAAACTTATAGATAAGAGCGCATTATATAGTCCAGCAGAAGCATTAGAACTTACTTTAAAAACTGCAAAGGCTAATTTCGATGAAACTATCGAATTACATGTAAGACTTGGAGTAGATCCAAGACATGCAGACCAACAAGTTAGAGGAGCAGTTGTATTACCAAACGGAACTGGTAAAACTGTAAAAGTTCTTGTGTTTGCAAAAGGTGATAAAGCTACAGAAGCACAACAAGCAGGAGCAGATTTCGTTGGAGCTGAAGAATTAGTTCAAAAGATTCAAAGTGAAAACTGGTTTGACTATGATGTAGTTGTTGCAACTCCAGATATGATGGGTGTTGTAGGTAGAATTGGTAGAGTATTAGGACCTAAGGGATTAATGCCAAACCCAAAATCAGGAACAGTAACATTTGATGTTGCTAAAGCAATTGAAGAAATCAAAGCTGGTAAAGTTGAATATAGAGTTGATAAAACTTCTATCGTTCACTGCCCAATCGGAAAGAAATCATTCGGTACTGAAAAATTAAAAGAAAACTTTACTGCATTAATGGACGCTTTAGTTAAAGCTAAACCAGCAGCAGCTAAAGGACAATACTTAAAATCAGTATCAGTTTCAAGTACAATGGGACCAGGAGCAAAAATTAATCCTACAAAAACTTTAGATTAGTATTGACTTAATTTAAGTTAAGTGATACAATATTTAATGTTGTAAAAAGAAAATAGTTTTTCCGTAGACAGTGGGTGCGAAAGCGTAAAATTAAATTGCCCGCCTAGGTTATATAATAGATGATATTATAGATCTTCCTTGTCTGCGGGAAGATCTTTTTAAATATAATAAGCAGTTTATAACTGTTAGGAGGTGGATCGCAGTAATGAATAAAAACAGAGAACTTAAAGAAGCAAAAGTTGCTGAAATTAAGGAAAAGTTAGAAAAAGCTAAAGCTGTTGTTCTTAGTAAGTATCAAGGACTAACTGTTGAAGAAGATACTGCTCTTAGAAAGAATTTAAGAGAAGCTGGCGTAGAATATAAAGTATACAAAAATACTTTAGTTACTTTAGCAGCTAAAGAATTAGGCTTAGAAGGTATAGTTGAATATTTAGAAGGACCTGTTGCTATTGCATTCGGTTACGAAGATGTTACAGTAGCAGCAAGAGTACTAAATGATTTTGCTAAAACTCATAACAAGTTAGAATTAAAAGCTGGTGTAGTAGAAGGAGAAATCTACGATGCTGCTAAGATTAACCAACTTGCAACAATTCCATCAAAAGAAGTTCTTATTGCAAAACTTCTTGGAAGTATCAAGTCTCCAATATCAAGCTTTGCACGTGTATTAAGTGCTATTGCTGATAGCAAGGGAACTGAATCTGCAGAATAATTAAAGAAAAATAATTTTAAGAAAAAATTTCGGAGGTGCTATTAAAATGACAAGAGAAGATATAATTCAAGCAATAAAAGAAATGAGCGTTTTAGATTTAAATGAATTAGTAAAGGCTTGTGAAGAAGAATTTGGAGTAAGTGCTGCAGCTGCAGTTGTAGCTGGAGGCGCTGTAGCTGGAGAAGCTGCTGGCGGAGCTGAAAAGACTGAATTTGACGTAGTATTAGCTAGTGCTGGAGATAACAAAATTAAAGTTATCAAAGCTGTTAGAGAAATAACTGGATTAGGATTAAAAGAAGCTAAAGAAATAGTTGATGGAGCTCCTAAAACATTAAAAGAAGGCGTTTCTAAAGAAGAAGCTGAAGACATGAAAGCTAAATTAGCTGAAGTTGGAGCTACTGTAGAAGTTAAATAATTTATTTTTAATAAAAAGGTGCTTTGTAAAGCACCTTTTTTAAACTTTAATTATAAAGCTATATAAAATGCTTGTTTAAGGAATAGGTATTTTATATAGCTTTATAGCTAGAAATTCATATAAAATTTATTGACAAAGAAAATGTCATGTGATATGATAATATAATGTATTATTCACCATGGAATAGTGTATATTCATGGTGGAAAAAAACAGTATAATCTGGTCAATAATGGTTATACTATAATAAAGACGCTGTCCGAAAGCAAAAGTCCTTAGGGAAAGTTCGCTTTTGGCTATTTTAGTTTATTTTATACAAGGGGTGAAAATTCATGGTACATCCTGTCCAAGTTGGAAAAAGAACAAGAATGAGTTTTGGTAAGGTTAATGATGTTACCGAAATGCCGAATTTAATTGAGGTACAATTAGATTCGTATGAATGGTTTTTAAGAGAAGGGTTGCACGAAGTATTTGATGATATTAATCCTATCACAAACTTCACAGGAAACTTAGTACTTGAATTCGTAGACTATAAACTTGATATGGAAAATATCAAGTATTCTGTCGAAGAATGCAAAGAAAGAGATGCAACTTATGCAGCACCACTAAAAGTTTCAGTTAGATTACAAAATAACGAAACTGGTGAAATTAAAGAACAAGAAGTTTTTATGGGAGATTTCCCACTAATGACAGAACAAGGTACTTTTGTAATTAATGGTGCTGAAAGAGTTATAGTAAGTCAGTTAGTAAGATCTCCTGGAGTATATTATAATTGCTCTATAGATAAGACTGGGAAAAAGTTGTATTCAGCAACTGTAATTCCTAATAGGGGTGCATGGTTAGAATATGAAACTGATTCTAATGACATCATCTATGTAAGAATTGATAAGACAAGAAAGTTACCAATTACTATATTAGCAAGAGCTATGGGATTTGGTAGTGATCAAGAGTTGCTTGATTTCTTTGGAGAAGAAGAAAGATTTAGAGCTTCAATAGAAAAAGATAATACAAAGACTAAAGAAGAAGCATTACTTGAAATATATAAAAGATTAAGACCAGGTGAGCCACCAACAGTAGATAGTGCAATATCATTAATAGATACATTATTTTTTGATGCAAAGAGATATGATTTATCTAGAGTTGGTAGATATAAATTCAATAAAAAACTTGCATTACAACTAAGAATTGCAAACCAAGTGGCAGCAGAGGATATAATTAACCCACAAACTGGTGAAGTTATGGTTGAAAAGGGCCAAAAAATCAGTAGATTAATGGCAGAAGATATTCAAAACAGCGGGATTAAAGTAGTTGCTATATTAGTTGAAGATAAAGTTATTAGAGTAATTAGCAATCACTTTGTGGATATAAATAAACAAGTCTCTTTTGATGTTTCAGATTTAGGAATAAAAGAATTAGTTCATTATCCTACATTAAGAGAAATACTAGATAACTTCTCAGATGAAGAGAGTATTAAAGAGGAAATAAAGAAAAATATTAGTAGACTTGTCCCAAAACATATAATAAGAGATGATATATTTGCAACAATTAGTTATGAAATAGGTTTAGCTTATGGAATTGGTTATGTTGATGATATAGATCACTTAGGAAATAGAAGATTAAGATCTGTAGGAGAATTATTACAAAACCAATTTAGAATTGGTTTATCAAGAATGGAAAGAGTAGTTAAGGAAAGAATGACTATTCAAGATCAAGAATCAATAACTCCTCAAATGTTAATAAACATAAGACCAGTAGCAGCAGCTATTAAAGAGTTCTTTGGTAGTTCACAATTATCACAATTCATGGATCAAACAAATCCATTATCAGAATTAACACATAAGAGAAGATTATCTGCTTTAGGACCAGGAGGTCTTTCAAGAGAAAGAGCTGGTTTCGAAGTAAGAGACGTTCATCATTCTCATTATGGTAGAATGTGTCCGATTGAAACACCGGAAGGTCCAAATATAGGACTTATAAACTCTTTAGCAACTTTTGCTAAAGTTAATGAATATGGCTTTATTGAAACACCATATAGAATTATAGATAAAGAAAATGCAAGAGCAACAGAGGAAATTAGATATTTCACTGCAGATGAAGAAGATCAATGCTTAATAGCTCAAGCAAAAGAGCTAATGGATGAAAATGGTTATTTTAAAGAAAAGAAAGTTACTGTAAGATACTTAGAAGACGTACTTGTTGTACCTGCTACTGAAGTTGATTTAATAGACGTATCAGCAAGACAAATGGTTTCAGTAGCAACTGCTATGATACCATTCCTTGAAAATGATGATGCTACAAGAGCACTTATGGGATCAAACATGCAACGTCAAGCGGTTCCTTTATTAAAGCCAGAAGCACCAGTTGTTGGAACAGGAATAGAATTTAAGGCGGCTGTAGATTCAGGAGTACTTCCTAAAGCAAAGAATGCTGGAGTTGTTACTTATGTATCAGGAAGTGAAGTACGTATTAAGAGAGATTCTGATGGTGGAACAGATGTATATAAATTACTAAAGTTTAAAAGAAGTAATTCAGGTACGTGTATTAATCAAAGACCTATAGTAGATACTGGAGAAATAGTATTTAAAAATCAAGTAATTGCTGATGGTCCATCAACAGACTTAGGAGAAATATCATTAGGTAAAAATATCAGAATGGGATTCATAACATGGGAAGGATATAATTACGAAGATGCCATGTTAATTTCAGAAGAACTGGTTAGAGAAGATGTATTTACATCTATGCATATAGAAGAATACGAATGTGAAGCAAGAGATACAAAGTTAGGACCAGAAGAAATTACAAGAGATATTCCTAATGTAAGTGATGATGCACTTAAAGATGTAGATGATAGAGGTATTATTAGAATAGGTGCTGAAGTAATATCAGGTGATATATTAGTAGGTAAAGTAACACCAAAGGGAGAAACTGAACTTACTGCAGAAGAAAGATTGTTAAGAGCAATTTTTGGTGAAAAGGCAAGAGAAGTAAGAGATACTTCATTAAGAGTTCCTCATGGAGAAGCTGGTATAATAGTTGATATAAAAGTATTTACTAGAGAAAATGGAGATGAATTGAATCCAGGAGTAAACGAACTTGTAAGATGTTATATTGCTCAAAAGAGAAAGATTTCAGTAGGAGATAAGATGGCTGGACGTCATGGTAATAAGGGGGTTATCTCTAGAATATTACCAGAAGAAGATATGCCATTCCTACCAGATGGTAGACCATTACAAATATGCTTAAATCCACTGGGCGTACCTTCACGTATGAATATAGGGCAGGTATTAGAAGTTCATTTAGGATGGGCAGCCAGCAATTTAGGATGGCATATAGCTACTCCTGTATTTGATGGTGCAACTCAAGATGAAATTACAGAATGTCTAGTAAAAGCAGGATTTAATACAAATGCAAAAACTATATTATATGATGGTAGAACAGGTGAACCATTTGATAATGAAGTAACTGTTGGTATTATGTATATGTTAAAACTTCACCATCTAGTAGATGATAAGATTCATGCTAGATCTACAGGACCTTACTCACTAGTAACACAACAACCATTAGGAGGTAAGGCTCAATTTGGGGGTCAAAGATTCGGTGAAATGGAAGTTTGGGCTTTGGAAGCATATGGTGCAGCACATACGTTACAAGAAATATTAACTGTTAAATCAGATGATGTTGTAGGTAGAGTTAAAACATATGAAGCTATTGTTAAAGGTGAAAATATACCTGAACCAGGAGTTCCAGAATCATTTAAGGTTCTTATAAAAGAACTACAAGCTTTATGTTTAGATATTAAGGTATTAAATGATGAGCATGAAGAAGTAACATTGAAAGAGTTTGCAGAAGAAGATATGGCAGGTTTAGATGTTAATATTGAAGGCGCAGAAGAAACAGTTGTGCAGGAAACAGAAATAGTAGATGACGGTTACGATGAAAACAAAGATGATGACATGGAAGACATTGATTATGATGAAAATGCCGACATCGAAGAGCTTGAAAATCAATTAGAACTAGATGATTTTAACGATGAACACTAATTTTGAAGGGAGGATTTACCCTTGTTTGAATTAAATAATTTTGATGCAATACAAATTGGTTTAGCATCTCCAGAACAAATAAGAGAATGGTCAAGAGGAGAAGTTAAAAAGCCAGAAACAATTAATTATAGAACATTAAAGCCAGAGAGAGACGGATTATTCTGTGAAAGAATCTTTGGACCAATGAAAGATTGGGAATGTCATTGTGGAAAATATAAAAGAGTAAGATATAAAGGTATAGTTTGTGATAGATGCGGAGTTGAAGTCACAAAAGCTAAAGTAAGAAGAGAAAGAATGGGGCATATTGAATTAGCTGCCCCAGTATCTCATATTTGGTACTTTAAAGGAATTCCATCAAGAATGGGATTGATTTTAGATATGTCACCAAGAGCATTAGAAAAAGTTTTATACTTTGCATCTTATATAGTGATAGATCCAAAAGAAACACCACTTTTGAAGAAACAACTTCTTAATGAAAAAGAATATAGAGAAGCTGTAGATAAATATGGTGATGAAAGCTTCGTAGCAGGAATGGGTGCTGAAGCAATTCAAAATTTATTAAGTGAGATTGATTTAGAAAGTGGTTCAAAAGAGCTTAAAGAAGAACTTAAGCAAAGTACTGGACAAAAGAAAGTTAGAATAATAAGAAGGCTTGAAGTTGTAGAATCTTTCAGAAAATCAGGAAATGATCCTCAATGGATGGTTATAAATGTAATACCAGTAATTCCACCAGATTTAAGACCTATGGTTCAATTAGATGGAGGAAGATTTGCAACATCTGATTTAAATGATTTATATAGAAGAGTAATAAATAGAAATAACAGATTGAAGAAGTTATTAGATTTAGGTGCTCCAGATATAATTGTAAGAAATGAAAAGAGAATGCTTCAAGAGGCAGTGGATGCTCTTATTGACAATGGTAGAAGAGGTAGACCGGTAACTGGACCAGGAAATAGACCTTTAAAATCTCTTTCAGATATGTTAAAAGGTAAGCAAGGTAGATTTAGACAAAACTTACTTGGTAAGAGAGTTGACTACTCAGGTAGATCAGTTATCGTTGTTGGTCCAGAACTTAAAATGTATCAATGCGGACTTCCTAAGGAAATGGCAATAGAATTATTTAAACCATTTGTTATGAAAAAGCTTGTACAAGATGGCATAGCTCATAATATCAAGAGTGCCAAGAGAATGGTTGAGAGAGTATTACCACAAGTATGGGATGTGTTGGAAGAAGTAATTGCGGATCATCCAGTATTACTTAACCGTGCGCCTACTCTACATAGACTTGGAATTCAAGCATTCCAACCAATATTGGTAGAAGGAAGAGCAATTAAACTACATCCATTAGCATGTACAGCATATAATGCTGACTTTGATGGAGACCAAATGGCAGTCCATCTTCCATTATCAGTTGAAGCTCAAGCAGAAGCAAGATTTTTAATGTTAGCGGCAACAAATATATTGAAGCCTTCAGATGGTAAACCAGTTTGTGTACCAACACAAGATATGGTTCTTGGTTCATATTATTTAACTATGGATAAAGATGGTGTCAAGGGTGAAGGAATGACATTCTCAAGCAAAGATGAAGCTATAATGGCATATGAAGTTAAAGCAATTGCTGTGCACGCTAAAATAAATGTTAGAATGTTTAGAGAATTTGATGGAGTAATGCAATCAAGGGTAATTAAAACTACTGTAGGAAAACTTATCTTTAATGAATCTATTCCTCAAAATTTAGGAATAGTTGATAGAAATAATGAAGATGAAAAGTTTAATTTAGAAGTTGATTTCTTAGTTACTAAAAAGTCACTAGGAACAATAATAGATCAATGTTATATGAAACATGGTCCGGTTAAAACATCTATAATGCTTGATAATATAAAAGCTTTAGGATATCATTATTCATCAATTGGTGCGGTAACAGTTGCAACTTCTGATATAACTGTGCCACAGGCTAAATATGATTTACTTAAAGAAGCAGATGAAACTGTTGAAAAGATAGAAAAGATGTATAAAAGAGGCTTCATATCTGATGATGAAAGATATGAAAGAGTCATAGAAAAATGGACTAAAACAACAGAAGATGTTGCTGATGCGCTAATGGATAGTATGGATAAGTTTAATCCAATATTCATGATGGCTGATTCGGGAGCCAGAGGTTCCAAATCTCAAATTAAGCAATTAGCTGGTATGAGAGGACTTATGGCAAGTCCATCAGGTAAGATTATTGAATTACCTATCAAAGCATCATTTAAAGAAGGTCTAGATGTATTGGAATATTTCTCTTCTACACATGGAGCTAGAAAAGGTAATGCCGATACAGCTTTAAAGACAGCCGATTCAGGATATTTAACAAGAAGACTTGTTGATGTATCACAAGATGTTATTGTAAGAGAAGAAGATTGTGGAACTGAAGAAGGATTATATGTAAGTGAAATTAAAGAAGGAAGCGAAGTTATCGAAGAATTGAAAGAAAGATTAATCGGTAGATATACTGCTGAGGATATTATTGATCCTAATAGTGGTAAAGTTGTCCTTGAAAATAATAAATATATGGATCCAGAGATAGCTGAAAAAATAGTTTCAACTGGAATCAAAAAGGTTAAAATTAGATCTGTATTTACATGTAGTTGTAAGGTTGGTGTATGTTCTCACTGTTATGGTATGAACATGGCAACAGCTAAGAAGATTGATATTGGAGAAGCTGTTGGTATTATAGCAGCTCAATCAATTGGAGAACCAGGAACACAGCTTACAATGAGAACATTCCATACAGGTGGAGTTGCTACAGGTGCAGATATTACTCAAGGTTTGCCTAGAGTAGAGGAATTATTTGAAGCTAGAAAACCAAAAGGTCTTGCAATTGTAAGTGAAATTATGGGTACAGTCAAGGTGGAAGAAACAAAGAAGAAGAGAATAGTTAATGTTATGAGTTCAGACGGTGAAGAACATAGCTATGATATACCATTCGGTTCAAGATTAAAGGTAAGTGATGGAGATTTAATTGAAGCTGGAGATGAAATAACAGAAGGTTCAGTTAATCCACATGATATCATGAGCATAAAAGGTATAGATGGTGCAAGAAGATACTTGCTTTCAGAAGTTCAAAAAGTTTATAGACTACAAGGTGTTGATATCAATGATAAGCATTTAGAAGTTGTTGTTAGACAAATGACTAGAAAGATTAAGATTCTTGAATCAGGAGATACCGATTTGTTACCAGGAACACTGATTGATATGTTCGATTTTAACGGAGAAAATGCTAGAGTAAGAGAATTTGGTGGAGAAGAAGCTAAGGGAGAACAAACATTATTAGGTATTACTAAGGCTGCCTTAGCAACAGATAGTTTCTTATCTGCAGCTTCATTCCAAGAAACAACGAGAGTTTTAACTGAAGCAGCCATCAAAGGGAAAATTGATCCATTAATAGGGTTGAAAGAAAATGTTATTATAGGTAAGTTAATTCCAGCAGGTACTGGAATGATGAGATATAGAACTCTAAATGTAGACGCAGAAGAAGCAGAGACTGAATCTATTGAGGAATAGATTTTAATTATGTTGACATGTATATAGTAAAATGATAAAATACAATTTGTGTGATTTAGAATATTGAATCACACAAATAAATGTCAATAAAGTTACTTGTGTGATTAGACTAATGCTAAAAGATTAGAGATTAGTTTAATATATATGTAAATGGGATAAATATTATAGTGTTTATTAATACATATATTCCCATGATAAATTAGCTTTATCTTAATTAAAAAATAGATAAATAAATTTCAGGAGGTGAAAAAATGCCAACTATTAGCCAATTAGTAAGAAAAGGCAGAAAAACAACAGTAGTTAAATCAACTGCACCAGCACTTAAAGAGTGTCCACAAAAAAGAGGGGTATGTACAGTAGTTAAAACAACAACTCCTAAGAAGCCTAACTCAGCGTTAAGAAAAATTGCCAGAGTTAGATTAACAAATGGATATGAAGTAACTGCATATATTGGTGGAGTAGGTCACAACTTACAAGAACATAGTGTTGTTCTTATAAGAGGTGGAAGAGTTAAGGACCTTCCTGGTGTTAGATACCATATTGTAAGAGGTGCATTAGACTGCGCTGGAGTAGCTAACAGAATGCAAGGAAGATCAAAGTACGGTGCTAAAAAGCCTAAACAAAAATAGGATTTTAACTTAATGTAGTGCTTATCTTCTACATAGATTATAGATTTGAAATTCAGTTTATATAGATGAAGAGATATAGCACTTTGCGGTATAGAATAATACCGAGTACCGATGAACTTAAATTTAAAATGTTAAGGAGGGAAGAAAAGTGCCAAGAAAAGGACATATTGCAAAAAGAGATGTATTACCAGATCCAGTGTACAATTCAAAAGTTGTTACTAAATTTATAAATAGTATAATGGAAGACGGTAAAAAGGGTGTAGCCCAAAAAATATGCTATGATGCATTTGAAATAATAGCACAAAAAAGTGGAAAAGAAGCTTTAGAAGTATTTGAAGAAGCTATGAATAATGTAATGCCATTACTAGAAGTTAAAGCTAGAAGAATAGGTGGTGCTACATATCAAGTTCCAATAGAAGTTAGACCAGAAAGAAGACAGACTTTAGGAATTAGATGGATGTTAATAGCAGCAAGAAAAAGAGGCGAAAAGCTAATGTGTGAAAGAGTTGCAGGTGAATTATTAGATGCTTGTAACAACACAGGAGCAGCTGTTAAGAAAAGAGAAGATACTCATAAGATGGCAGAAGCTAATAAGGCATTCGCTCACTACAGATATTAATATCTATACCAAAACTGTTTTGGCTTATGCTAAGGCAGTTTTGTCAAATTAAATTATATTTTACTCATTGAGAGGAGGACAAATAAATGGCTAGAAAATATCCTTTAGAGAAGTTCCGTAATTTCGGTATAATGGCTCATATAGATGCAGGTAAGACAACAACAACAGAACGTATATTATTCTATACAGGAGTGAGTCATAAGATAGGGGAAGTTCATGATGGTGAAGCTACAATGGACTGGATGGTTCAAGAACAAGAAAGAGGTATAACAATTACCTCAGCGGCAACTTCATGTTTCTGGAAAGAACACGAATTAAACATTATCGATACTCCAGGTCACGTAGACTTTACAGTTGAAGTTGAAAGATCATTAAGAGTACTTGATGGAGCTGTTACAGTTCTTGATGCAAAGAGTGGGGTTGAACCACAAACTGAAACTGTTTGGAGACAGGCGGATAAGTATGGTGTACCAAGAATGATATATGTAAATAAAATGGATGCAACAGGTGCTGATTTCTTTAGATGTATTCAAACAGTTAAAGATAGATTGAAAGCTAATGCAGTTCCAATTCAAATTCCAATAGGTAGTGAACAAGGCTTCAAAGGAATGGTTGACCTTATAAAAAATGTTGCTTTTATATTCTATGATGATCTTGGAAAAGATATGAGAGAAGAAGAAATTCCAGCTGAATATGTTGAGCAAGCTGAAGAATATAGAAGTGCAATGATAGAAGCTATTGCTGAAACAGATGAAGAATTAATGGAAAAATATTTAGAAGGTGAAGAACTTTCAATTGAAGAATTAAGAAGTGCTTTAAGAAAGGCTACAATTGCTAATGAAATATATCCTTGTATTTGTGGTTCTTCATACAAAAACAAAGGTGTTCAAGAAATGATTGATGGAGTTGTAGATTACTTACCATCACCATTAGATGTTCCAGCAATAAAAGGAACAACATTAGATGGAGAAGAAGATCATAGAAATTCTTCAGACTCTGAACCATTAGCAGCTTTAGCATTTAAGATTGCGACTGACCCATTTGTTGGTAAGTTAGCATTTACTAGAATATATTCAGGGGTAATGCAAAGTGGTTCGTATGTTCTTAACTCAACAAAAGGTAAGAAGGAAAGAATCGGTAGACTTGTTAAGATGCATTCAAATTCAAGATCAGAAGTTGAATCATTAGAAGCGGGAGAAATTGGAGCAGTAATTGGATTAAAGAACACTACAACAGGTGATACTTTATGTGCAGAAAATAGCCCAATAATCCTTGAAGCGATGGAATTCCCAGAACCAGTTATTAATGTAGCTATTGAGCCAAAGACAAAGGATGCTCAAGAAAAGATGGGAATGGCATTAGCTAAATTAGCAGAAGAAGATCCAACTTTTAAAACTTGGACTGATGAAGAAACAGGTCAAACAATTATCGCAGGTATGGGAGAACTTCACTTAGATATCATCGTTGATAGACTTCAAAGAGAATTCAAAGTTGAATGTAATGTTGGAGCTCCTCAAGTTGCTTACAAAGAAACAATCAGAAATGCTGTTAAAGCTGAAGCTAAGTATGCTAAGCAATCAGGTGGTAAAGGACAATACGGTCACGCTGTAATTGAAATGGAACCAACTGAAGGCGAATATGTATTTGAAAATGCTATCGTTGGTGGAGCTATTCCTAAGGAATACATTCCAGCTATTGATGCTGGTATCAAAGAAGCTTCTTTAAATGGTATCATTGCTGGATATAACGTTATTAACTTTAAAGTTAAGTTAGTACATGGTTCTTACCATGAAGTCGATTCATCAGAAATGGCATTTAAAATAGCTGGATCTATGGCATTCAAGAATGCTATGGCTAAAGCAAATCCAGTGCTTCTTGAACCTATGATGAAAGTTGAAGTAACAGTTCCAGAAGAATACATGGGAGATGTTATTGGTGATGTTAACTCAAGAAGAGGTAGAATTGAAGGAATGGATGCTGTTAATGGAGCTCAAGTTATTAGAGCGTTTGTACCATTATCAGAAATGTTTGGATATGCTACTGCATTAAGATCAAGAACTCAAGGTAGAGGTGTTTACTCAATGGTATTTGATCACTATGATGAAGTTCCAAAGAATATTCAAGAACAAATTGCAGGTAACAGAGCTAAATAATTTTTAAAATAACATAGTGATATTTAGTATATAAATGTCACTATGCTGTTAATAATTATAATATATAATTATTTAAAACATTAAATAATTAATAAAAGTTGAATAATAAACGTAGATATTACAATATCTATCGGTTATAATATTTACGGAAATATTTTTTATTAATGTCTATAAGGGAGGAATTTTATAATGTCAAAAGCAAAATATGAAAGAAATAAGCCTCATGTTAATATCGGAACAATAGGTCACGTAGACCATGGTAAGACAACATTAACAGCTGCAATCACAACTGTATTAGCGAATAAAGGATATGCAGAAGCATTTAACTATGCAGATATTGATAAGGCTCCAGAAGAAAAAGAAAGAGGAATCACAATCAATACAGCACACGTTGAATACCAAACAGAAAACAGACACTATGCTCACGTTGACTGTCCAGGACATGCTGACTACGTTAAGAACATGATCACAGGAGCAGCACAAATGGATGGAGCTATCTTAGTTGTATCAGCAGCAGATGGTCCAATGCCACAAACAAGAGAACATATACTATTAGGATCAAGAGTAGGTATCCAATATATCGTAGTATTCTTAAATAAAGCAGATATGGTAGATGATCCAGAATTATTAGAATTAGTTGAAATGGAAGTTAGAGAATTATTAAATGAATATGAATTCCCAGGAGACGATATTCCAGTAATAACAGGATCAGCATTAAAAGCATTAGAAAACCCAACAGATGAAGAAGCAATAGCTCCAATCTTAGAATTAATGGAAGCAGTAGATAGCTATATCCCAACTCCAGAAAGAGCAACAGATAAGCCATTCTTAATGCCAATCGAAGATGTCTTCACAATTACAGGAAGAGGAACAGTTGCAACAGGAAGAGTTGAAGCTGGAGTACTTCACGTAGGAGACGAAGTAGAAATCGTTGGATTAAGTGAAGAAAAGAAGAAAGTTGTAGTAACTGGAATCGAAATGTTCAGAAAGTTATTAGATGAAGCGCAAGCTGGAGATAATATCGGAGCATTATTAAGAGGAGTTCAAAGAACTGATATTGAAAGAGGTCAAGTATTAGCAGTACCAAATTCAGTACATCCTCACACTAAATTCGTAGGTCAAGTATACGTACTTAAGAAAGAAGAAGGTGGTAGACATACTCCATTCTTCGATGGATACAGACCACAATTCTACTTCAGAACAACAGACGTTACAGGATCAATCAAATTACCAGATGGAATGGAAATGGTAATGCCAGGAGACCACATCGACATGAACGTTGAATTAATCACTCCAATCGCAATGGATGAAGGATTAAGATTCGCTATCAGAGAAGGTGGAAGAACTGTAGGTTCAGGAGTTGTTACTAAGATAGTTCAATAGTAATATGCACATGTAATATGTGTTTTTGAAGCAAGGACTTAGGTTCCTTGCTTTTTAATATATTAAAAAATATGAATTGAGATTTCATTAAAGAAAAAAATGGGCAAAAAACCTAAAATGAAACCTTGAAATTTATCGGAAATATATTTAAAATAATAAAAGCGAAAGAAATTATAAAAAAATTTTAAATTTAAAAAGATAAAAAGTCTAAAAAAAGCTTGAAAAGGCTTTGCAACAATAGTATAATAAAGAAGTTGCATAGCATACAGCGATCTATCAGGAGGTTGCCGGACTTCCGGGTAATTCTTGATAAGTAAGTTTGGATCTAGAATCCAACGACAGGGATTTGGTAAATTGTTAGAAGGCGTGAAACACCTGGAGCAGTTTACAGAACAACCGCTGTTGTGCGTTCGAAGTAAAACGTACATAAAAAGGAGGGAAATGAAATGTCAAAGCAAAAAATAAGAATTAGATTAAAGGCTTTTGATCATACAATATTAGATCAATCAGCTGAAAAAATTGTTGAAACTGCAAAAACATCAGGAGCTAAGGTTGTAGGTCCAGTACCATTACCAACAGAAAAAGATGTTGTTACAATATTAAGAGCGGTTCACAAGTACAAAGATTCAAGAGAACAATTTGAGATAAGAACTCATAAGAGATTAATCGATATCGTTAATCCATCACCAAAAACTGTTGATGCATTAATGAGATTAAATCTTCCAGCTGGTGTTGATATAGAAATCAAACTATAATACTGGAAATAAAATACGAAAACGGCTAGTTATGATTGTTAACAATCCGCTAATTAGTTTGGGAGGTGTAAATACATGAAAAAAGCTATAATAGGAAAGAAAATAGGAATGACTCAAATTTTTGATGAAAATGGTAAAGTAGTTCCTGTAACTGTAGTAGAAGCTGGCCCATGTGTTGTTGTTCAAAAGAAAACATTAGAAAATGATGGGTATGAAGCAATACAAGTAGGTTTTGATGAAATAAGAGAAAAATTAGCTAATAAGCCAAGAAAAGGTCACTTTGCTAAAGCTGGAGCTACTTTAAGAAGAACTCTTAAAGAATTCAGACTTGAAAACATAAGTGAATATGAAGTTGGTCAAGAAATAAAGGCTGATGTATTTGGAGCAGGAGATAAGATTGATGTATCTGCAGTTTCAAAAGGAAAGGGTTTCCAAGGATCTATTAAGAGATGGAACCAACAAAGAGGACCAATGACTCACGGTTCTAAATTCCATAGAGCACCAGGTTCAATGGGAGCATCATCAGATCCATCAAGAACATTCAAGAATAAGAGAATGCCAGGACATATGGGATCTGTTAATACAACAGTACTAAATTTAGAAGTTGTTAAAGTAATAGCTGAAAAGAACTTAATACTAATCAAGGGTGGAATCCCAGGACCTAACAAAGGTACAGTAGTAATTAAAGACACAGTTAGAGCTTAATTTCTGTAAGGAAAGGAGGAATTAGAATGCCTACAGTAGGAGTATTTAATAAAGAAGGAAATAAAGTTGCTGATATGGAGTTAAACGAAAGCATATTTGCAGCAGAAGTTAATGAATATGCATTACACCAAGTAGTAGTTGCATTATTAGCTAACAAGAGACAAGGAACTCAATCAACTAAGACTAGATCTGAAGTTAGAGGGGGCGGAATTAAGCCTTGGAGACAAAAGGGTACTGGAAGAGCAAGACAAGGTTCTATCAGAGCACCACAATGGATTAAGGGTGGTATTGTATTCGCACCAAAGCCAAGAGATTACAGAGTTTCAGTGCCAAAGAGCATGAGAAAGGTTGCAATGAAATCTGCTTTAACTAGCAAGGTTCAAGAAAATCAAATGATCGTTCTTGATTCATTAAATTTCGATGCACCAAAAACTAAAAATGTAGTAGAAATGTTAAAAGCTTTTGAAGCTACTAAAGCATTAATAATAACTGCAGAATCAAATGAAGGTGTTTACAAATCAGCAAGAAACATCCAAGGAATCAATGTTATACCAGCTAACAATATAAATGTTTATGATTTATTAAAATATGAAAAATTAATCATAACTAAAGATGCTGTATCAAAAATTGAGGAGGTGTACGCATAATGAAGTTAACAAGCCATGATATAATAAGAAAGCCAGTTATTACTGAAAAGAGTATGGCGTCTATGGCCGACAAAAAGTACACTTTCATAGTGCATGCGGATGCTAACAAATCTCAAATAAAGAGAGCTGTGGAAGAAGTTTTCAATGTTAAAGTTGAAGATGTTAATACTATAAACGGTTTAGGAAAAACTAAGAGAATGGGCGTACATGTAGGTAAGAGATCAGACTACAAGAAAGCTATTGTTAAATTATCAGAAGAAAGCAACGCAATTGAATTCTTTGAAGGAATGCAATAGTATTAAAGCCATTATTGGTGAAAACACCAGAGAAGCTTAAAGAAGGAGGGAATTTTAAATGGCAGTTAAAAAGTTTAACCCTATTACACCATCAAGAAGACAAATGACTATGCCAACATTTGAAGAAATAACTTCACAACAACCAGAAAAGTCACTTCTTGTTGCGTTAAAAGTTAAAGCGGGTAGAAATAACCAAGGTAAAATCACTGTTAGACATCGTGGTGGTACTGTTAAGAGAAAATACAGAATAATAGATTTTAAAAGAAATAAAGATGCAGTTCCAGCAAAGGTTGCATCTATAGAATATGATCCAAACAGAACTGCATATATTGCTCTTGTTATATATACAGATGGAGAAAAGAGATATATTCTTGCACCAGCAGGATTAAAAGTTGGAGATATCATTGAATCAGGTGTTAACGCAGATATCAAACCAGGTAATGCTCTTCCATTAAAGAACATACCAGTAGGTACAGTTGTTCATAATATCGAATTACAAAAAGGTAAAGGTGGCCAATTAGTTAGAGCTGCTGGTAACTCAGCACAATTAATGGCTAAAGAAGGAGATTATGCAACTCTAAGATTACCATCAGGTGAAATGAGATATGTAAGAATAGAATGTAGAGCTACAATCGGAACACTTTCAAATGCTACTAACGATATCGTTAATATTGGTAAAGCAGGTAGAAAGAGACACATGGGATGGAGACCAACAGTAAGAGGTTCTGTAATGAATCCTAACGATCACCCTCACGGTGGTGGTGAAGGTAAATCTCCAGTTGGTAGACCAAGTCCAGTTACTCCATGGGGTAAACCAGCACTTGGATACAAAACTAGAAAGAATAAGAAATATTCTGATAGATTTATTATTAAGGATAGAAGAAAATAGTCTGAGGAGAATAGTAAGTTCTCTTCAAGACTAATACTTCTAATTTATGAAGGGAGGCATATTTAGTGAGTAGATCAACAAAGAAAGCACCTTTTGTTCATGAAGGACTTTTCAAGAAGATAGAAGAAATGAACGCAAGTGGAGATAAAAAGGTTGTTAAAACTTGGTCAAGAAGTTCAACAATTTTCCCACAATTCATAGGTCACACAATTGCGGTTCATGATGGAAGAAAACACGTACCAGTATATATTTCAGAAGATATGGTTGGCCATAAGTTAGGTGAATTCGTATTAACTAGAACTTATAAAGGTCACGACGCAGATAAAACATCAAAAAGATAGCCTGGAAAGGAGGATTATTAAATGGAAGCTAGAGCTATAGCAAAATATGTCAGAATGTCTCCAACAAAAGTAGGAGTAATTCTTGATTTAATAAGAGGAAAGCAAGTTAATGAAGCTTTTGCTATTTTACAATATACTCCAAGAGAAGCAGCAGTAGTAATTAACAAAGTTTTAAAGTCAGCTGTTGCAAATGCAGAAAATAATTTAGAGTTAAATGCTGACAACTTATATGTTTCAGAATGTTTTGTTGGTCAAGGATCAACATTAAAGAGATTTCAACCTCATGCTCAAGGTAGAGCATTCAAAATCTTAAAGAAAACAAGCAATATAACAGTAATTGTTAAAGAAAGAGCTTAGTTTATAGAAGGAGGGAAAAGCAAGTGGGTCAAAAAGTAAATCCTCATGGCCTTAGAGTAGGCGTTATAAAGGGATGGGACGCAAAATGGTATGCTAATAAGAAAAATTTTGCTGATAATCTTGTAGAAGATAATCAAATTAGAAAATTTGTTAAAAAAGAACTATTTTCAGCTGGTATTTCTAAAATAGAAATCGAAAGAGCTGCTAAAAGAGTTAAGTTAAACATATATACAGCAAAACCAGGTGTTATAATAGGCAAAGGTGGATCTGGAATTGAAAAATTAAAGAATATGTTAACTCAATTTGTAAGTAACAAGAATGTTTTAATAAACATAGTTGAAGTTAAGAGTGCAGAAGCTGATGCTCAATTAATGGCAGAAAACATTGCTGCACAATTAGAAAAGAGAATTTCATTTAGAAGAGCTATGAAGCAAACAATGCAAAGAGCTATGAAACATGGAATTAAAGGTGTTAAAACTGCATGTTCAGGTAGATTAGGCGGAGCTGAAATCGCAAGAACAGAACAGTATCATGAAGGAACAATACCACTACAAACATTAAGAGCTGATATCGAATATGGATTTGCTGAAGCAGATACAACATATGGTAAGATCGGAGTTAAAGTTTGGGTTTATAATGGAGAAGTTCTTCCAACTAAGAAAGTAGAAAAGGAAGAGGCTAACGCATAGGAAAGGAGGAATAAATCATGTTAATGCCTAAAAGAGTAAAACATCGTAAGGTACAACGTGGTAGAATGAAAGGTAAAGCTACAAGAGGTAATTTCTTAGCTTATGGAGATTACGGAATCCAAGCACTTACTTGTGGATGGATTACAAGCAACCAAATCGAATCTGCCAGAATTGCTATCAATAGATACATCAAAAGAGGTGGAAAACTTTGGATAAAGATTTTCCCAGATAAGCCAGTTACAGAAAAACCAGCTGAAACAAGAATGGGTTCAGGTAAAGGATCACCAGAATACTGGGTTGCAGTAGTTAAACCTGGTAGAGTATTATTTGAATTATCAGGAGTACCAGAAGAAACTGCAAGAGAAGCAATGAGACTTGCTTCACATAAACTTCCTGTAAAAACAAAATTTGTTTCAAAGAGAGATTTTGAGGAAATGGGTGGTGAAGAATAATGAAGGCTAGAGAATTAAAAGAATTAAAATCAAGCAATCCTCAAGAACTAATAGCTAAATTAGGTGATCTTAAAGCTGAATTATTTAACTTAAGATTCCAATTAGCTACAGGACAATTAGAAAATCCAATGAGAATAAAAGAAGTTAAGAAATCTATAGCCCAAATAAAAACCATCTTAAGAGAAGAAGAATTAAAAGCATTGGAACAATAATTTTTGGAAGGAGGTAAGCCCTAATGGAAAGAGCATTAAGAAAAAAAAGAATTGGTAGGGTTGTTTCTGATAAAATGGAAAAGACTATCGTAGTTGCTGTTGAAACTAAGGTTAGACATCCACTATACGGAAAAACAGTTAACAGAACTACAAAGTTCAAAGTTCATGACGAAAAGAACGAAGCTAAAATTAATGATAGAGTATCAATAATGGAAACTAGACCATTATCTAAGGATAAGAGATGGAGACTTGTTGAAATAGTTGAAAAAGCTAAATAAGCTTTAAAGCTGAAAGGAGGGTAATTCAATGATACAACAACAAACCTTATTAAAGGTTGCAGATAATTCAGGTGCAAAAGAAATTATGTGTATCAGAGTCTTAGGCGGATCTAAAAGAAAGTTTGGTAACATCGGTGATGTTATAGTAGCTAGCGTTAAAAGTGCAACACCAGGTGGAGTTGTTAAAAAAGGTGAAGTCGTAAAGGCAGTTGTAGTTAGATCAGTTAAAGGTGTGAGAAGAGCAGACGGTTCATATATTAAATTTGATGAAAACGCAGCAGTTATAATCAAAGATGACAAACAACCAAAAGGAACACGTATTTTCGGACCTGTTGCTAGGGAGCTAAGAGATAAAGAATTTAATAAAATCTTATCATTAGCACCAGAAGTTCTATAAGAGGAGGTGGCTAATTTGAAGATACATGTAAGAAAGAATGATACAGTTATTGTCGTATCAGGAAAAGATAAAGGCAAAACTGGTGAAGTGTTAAAAGCATATCCAAAGACAGGAAAGGTTCTTGTTCAAGGAGTTAATATAGTTAAGAAACATCAAAAAGCTAATAAGGGTCAAGTTGAAAGCGCTATAATTGAAAAAGAAGCAGCAATCAACAGCTCAAAAGTTATGTTATATTGCAACAAATGTAAGAATGCAACTAGAATTAGTAACAAAATTTTAGATGATGGTACTAAGGTTAGAGTATGTAAAAAATGCGGAGAAACATTCTAAACTTTGAAAGGAGGTAACTAATATGACAAGACTTCAAGAAAAATACCAAAAAGAAGTAATTCCAGCTATGGTAGAAAAGTTCGGATACAAAAACTTAATGGAAGTTCCAAAACTAGAAAAGATCGTAATCAACATGGGTGTTGGAGAAGCTAAAGAAAATCAAAAGGTGTTAGAATCAGCTGTTGCTGACTTGACTTTAATAGCAGGTCAAAAGCCAATTTTAACAAGAGCTAAGAAATCTGTAGCTAACTTTAAAATTAGAGAAAACATGGCATTAGGATGCAAGGTTACTTTAAGAAAAGCTCAAATGTTCGAATTTGCAGATAAATTAATGAGCATTGCTTTACCAAGAGTTAGAGATTTCAGAGGAGTTTCAAGTAAAGCGTTCGACGGTAGAGGAAACTACTCATTAGGAATTAAAGAACAATTAATATTCCCAGAAATCGAATATGATAAAATAGATAAAGTAAGAGGAATGGATATAATCTTCGTTACATCAGCAAACACTGATGAAGAAGCTAGGGAATTATTAAGATTCCTTGGAATGCCATTCGCTCAATAATAAGGAGGGAACACAATGGCACGTAAGGCTATTATTGAAAAGTGGAGCAAAACTCCTAAATATAAAACAAGAGCTTATACAAGATGCAGAATATGTGGAAGACCACATTCTGTACTAAAAAAATATGGAGTATGCCGTATTTGTTTTAGAGAACTTGCTTATAAGGGCGAAATTCCAGGTTGTAGAAAAGCATCTTGGTAAGATACACATGTAGTGAAAGGAGGCACATTAAATGGTTATGACAGATCCTATAGCAGATTTATTAACTCGTGTAAGAAATGCTAATGCTGTAAGACATGAAGTGGTAGAAGTACCTTCTTCAAACGTAAAGAAGGAAATTGCTAATATATTATTACAAGAGGGTTATATAAAAGAAATTAACGAATATAACGATGGAGTTGTTCCAATGTTAAGATTATCTCTTAAATATGGAGCTAACAAAGAAAGAGTTATAACTGGTATTAAGAGAATTTCTAAGCCAGGATTAAGAGTTTATTGTAAGAAAGACGAAGTACCTAAGGTTCTTAATGGATTAGGTATTGCTGTTGTTTCAACTTCAAACGGAATCATGGTAGATAGAGAAGCTAGAAAGAACGGTTTAGGTGGAGAAGTTATCTGCTACGTTTGGTAATATATAGATAAATATTAAGAAGAAAAAATTGTAAGAACATACGATTTTGAAATAATACAGGAGGTGCAATTATGTCAAGAGTAGGTAGATTACCAATAGCTATTCCTGCTGATGTAACTGTAACTGTAACACCAGAGAACGTTGTTACAGTTAAAGGACCAAAAGGTGAATTAGTTAAAACTATGCACAAAGATATTAGTGTAGCGGTTGAAAACAACGAAGTAATTGTTACTAGACATAGTGAACAAAAAGATCACAGAGCTCTTCACGGTTTAACAAGAGCATTAATTAATAATATGGTAATTGGAGTTAAAGAAGGTTACCAAAAGACTTTAGATTTAGTTGGTGTTGGTTACAGAGCTCAATTACAAGGAAAAAAACTTGTGATGAACCTTGGATATTCACATCCAGTTGAAATAGAACCTATTGACGGAATTACTTTTGAAACTCCAGCGGCTACTAGAGTAGTAGTTAAAGGAATCGACAAAGAAAAAGTTGGTTTTGCAGCTGCAGATATTAGAAAGTGGAGAGTACCAGAACCATATAAGGGTAAAGGTATTAAATACGAAAATGAAGTGATTAGACGTAAAGAAGGTAAAACTGGTAAGAAATAATAGAAAGGAGTGACTTTATATGTTCAAAAAGGTAGACAAAAAAGCAAGCAGAGAAAAACGTCACCTTAGAGTTCGTAAGAAAGTATCTGGTACTGCGGAAAGACCAAGACTTTCAGTTTTTAAGAGTGAAAAGAATATATATGCACAAGTTATTGATGATATAAACGGTGTTACATTAGTAGCTGCTTCAAGTTTAGATAAAGATTTTGCTGCTAAAGGTGGAAACAAAGAAGGCGCAAAACTTGTTGGAGAAGTAATTGCTAAAAGAGCTATAGAAAAAGGAATTCAAGAAGTAGTATTCGACAGAGGTGGATACGTATATCACGGAAGAGTTCAAGAATTAGCACAAGCAGCTAGAGAAGCAGGCTTGAAATTCTAATACATGAGGAGGGAAATAAATGAGAATCGATCCTAGTACACTAGACCTTAAGGAAAAGGTTGTTTTTATAAACAGAGTTACTAAGGTTGTTAAAGGTGGTAGAAACTTCAGATTCAGCGCATTAGTTGTTGTCGGAGACGAGAACGGACACGTTGGCGTAGGAATGGGTAAGTCTATCGAAATTCCAGAAGCAATCAAAAAGGGAATAGAAGATGCTAAGAAAAATTTAGTAAGTGTTTCAATGGTAGGAACAACAATTCCTCATGAAATACATGGTAAATTTGGAACAGCTGATGTTCTAATTATGCCAGCTAAAGAAGGTACAGGAGTTATCGCTGGAGGTCCAGCAAGAGCTGTACTAGAATTAGCAGGATTAAAGGATGTTAGAGCTAAATCATTAGGTTCAAACAATCCTAATAACATGGTAAATGCTACAATAAACGGATTAGCTAACTTAAGAACAGCAGAAGATATTGCTAGATTAAGAGGAAAATCTGTAGAAGAAATATTAGGTTAGGAGGTATTGCAATGGCTAAGGTAAGAGTTACATTAGTAAAGAGCTTAATCGGTAGAAAAAAAGACCACATCGCTACTGCAAACGCTCTTGGACTTAAGAAAATTGGAAAAACTGTAGAACCTGAGGCAACAACTCAAGTACAAGGTATGATTAAAAAGATTAGCTACTTATTGAAAGTAGAAGAAGTATAATAAATAAGGAGGTGCACTGAATATGAAACTTCACGAATTAAAACCAGCAGCAGGTAGCAAGAAAGCACCTAAAAGAATCGGTAGAGGTACTGGTTCTGGCTTAGGAAGAAACGCTGGTAAAGGTGAAAAGGGTCAAAATGCAAGATCAGGTGGTGGTGTAAGACCTGGTTTTGAAGGAGGTCAAATGCCTTTATATAGAAGACTTCCTAAGAGAGGGTTCACTAACATTTTTGCTAAGAAGATTGTTAGCATAAACCTTGACAGATTAAATATCTTTGAAAATGGTACAGAAATTACTCCAGAAGTATTACTTGAAAGAAGAGTTATAAGTAAGGTATTAGACGGAGTAAAGATTCTTGGAAATGGGACATTAGAAAAAAGCTTAACTGTTAAAGGATGTAAGTTCTCTAAGTCTGCTATAGAAAAAATTGAAGCAGCTGGGGGAAAAGTTGAGGTGATGTAAAGTGCTTCAAACCCTAAGTAATGCATTTAAAGTTCCAGACCTTAGGAAAAGACTTTTATGGACAATATTACTAGTTGCAATTTTCAGGATAGGAAGTTATATTCCTCTTCCTGGAATTAGCTCAGAATATTTGAAAAGTTTATCTCAATCTGGAGGTTTATTAGGATTTTATGATATGATTTCCGGAGGTGCTTTTAGTAGATCGAGTATCTTAGCATTGGGAGTTATGCCTTATATTAATGCATCAATAATAATACAATTGTTGACTGTTGCTATTCCTCAGTTAGAACAACTTTCTAAAGAAGGTGAAAATGGAAGAAAGAAGATACAAGAAGCAACGCGTTATGTATCTTTAGTATTATCTTTCGTGTTAGCTTATGGAACATTTGCTACAATTTCAAGTAGCGGTGCAACTGCACAATTGCAATTAATTCAAAAGTTAGTTGTAGTATTTTCTTTAGTAGTAGGTACAACATTCTGTATGTGGTTAGGAGATCAACTTACGGTTAAGGGAATCGGTAATGGTACATCTATGATTATTTTTGTAAATATAATTTCAAGGGTTCCAGCAACAATTGCTTCAATGATGACACTAAAACAAGCAGGAAGTGCAAACATTGTAGAAATTGTTTTATTCGGAGTATTTGTTGTGTTATTGCTTGCAATAATCCTATATTTCTCCTTATCAGAGAGAAGAATTCCTGTTCAATACGCAGGTAAGTTTGCAGCTGGTAATAGTAATATGGTGAAATCGCAATCAACACATATTCCATTAAGCATTATTGGATCAGCAGTACTTGCAATTATATTTTCTATGTCTGTAATGGAATTTCCGAAGACAATAGCAACATTATTTGGTAACGATAAAGAATGGGCTAAATGGATATTAACCAATCCTACATGTATATTTAACAAAAAAAGTTGGATGTACATAGCATTATATGCGGTGCTTACAATATTCTTTAACTGGTTCTATACTCAAATCACTTTTAAACCAGAAGAGATGTCTGAAAACTTACACAAGTCTGCAGGATTTGTGCCAGGTGTGAGACCTGGAGAAGAAACTACACAGTTTTTTGAAAGGGTTTTAAATAGAGTATCGTTTATTGGAGGAATATTAGCAGCTATTCTTGCTATAACTCCAGTACTTGTTGATAATTATACAGCATTTCAAAATGTTGCATTTACAGGAACAGGATCATTAATTATTATAAATGTTGCATTAGATTTTACAAGAAGAGTAGAATCTCAAATGGTAGTTAGGCACTATAAAGGATTTCTTAAATAGATTAGAATAAATGGAGATGAAGCTAGTGAAGATAGTATTACTAGGTCCTCCGGGGGCTGGAAAGGGAACACAGGCTAAATCAATCAGTAATAAATATTCAATACCACATATTTCTACCGGAGATATTTTTAGAAAGAACATTTCTGAAAACACTCCTTTAGGAATAGAGGCTAAAAGCTATATGGATAAAGGTCAATTAGTTCCTGATGAAGTTACTATAAATATGGTAAAAGATAGATTACAGCAGGATGATTGTAAGAGTGGATATTTATTAGATGGTTTTCCTAGAACTGTGGCTCAGGCTGAAGCTCTTAACTGTTTCCTTCTAGAAAGAGGAGAACAATTAGATACTGCATTATTAATTAAAGTACCTAGTGAGTTCATTCTAGAAAGAATGACAGGTAGAAGAGTATGTCCATCATGTGGAGCAAGTTATCATGTTAAATTTAATCCTCCAACTAATGAAGGAAAATGTAACTTGTGTGGAAATGAAGTTATACAAAGAAAAGACGATACAGTTGAAACTGTAAAGGAAAGACTTGATGTATATGAAAAAGAAACACAACCATTAATTAATTTTTATGATAATAAAAAATTACTTTCAGAAGTAGATGGAACACAAGCTATCAACGAAGTTTTCAGAGGAATATGTGAAATTTTAGGGAATAACAAATAATGATTATAATAAAGAATCATGATGAAATATCCCTAATGAGAAAAGCAGGTAAAATAGTAGGAGAAACATTGCTATTGCTTGAAAAAGAGGTAAAACCCGGTATAACAACTGCAGATTTAGACAGAATGGCAGAAGAATTTATAACTAAGCATGGAGCAAAACCTTCATTTAAAGGCTTATATGGTTTTCCTTCGTCACTATGTATCTCAGTAAATGAGCAAGTAATACATGGATTTCCAGGAGCATATGTTCTAAAAGATGGAGACATAGTTAGTATTGACTGTGGCGCATGTATAAATGGATTTCATGGAGATGCTGCAAGAACCTTTCCGGTTGGAAAGATTTCAAGTGAAGCTCAAAAATTAATTGATGTAACAAAAGAGAGTTTCTTTCGAGGTATAAAATTTGCTAAAGAGGGAAATAAATTAACTGATATATCACATGAGATACAAAGCTACGTAGAAGCGGCAGGTTTCTCAGTTGTAAGAGATTTTGTTGGTCATGGGATTGGACGAAATGTTCACGAAGATCCTAATGTGCCTAATTTCGGTAAGTCTGGTAAAGGTCCAAAACTAGTTAATGGTATGGTATTAGCAATAGAACCTATGGTTAATGCAGGTACACATAAAGTTAAAACTTTAAAGGATAGATGGACAGTTGTAACAGCAGATTCTTGCTTATCAGCACATTATGAAAATACAGTTGCAATTTTGTCAGATGAACCTGAAATATTAACACTGATTAAGTAGAAAAAAGAGTGTTGCTTAGTTATAAATTTGCATAATACCATTGTGGTAGTGTTAATTTATACTAAGGTGATCATAGAGGTGAAAAATTTGCAAAACAATGACTTGATTGGAAAAGTAGTACTTTCAAAAGCAGGAAGAGATATAAATCATTTATATGTTGTTGTTAGGCAGATAGATAATAATTATGTATTACTAGCGAATGGGAATACAAAGTTAATTGATATGCCTAAGAAGAAAAAGATTAAACACTTAATTATTTTAGAAGATATAGATGATGATATACTATCATCGATACAATCATGCAATAAGAGTACTGATTTAAAGATAAAAAAATTCCTAAAGTTTAGAGGCATTGTTAAGGAGGGTTGATTACCTTATGTCAAAAGATGATGTTATAGAAATGCAAGGTACAGTTCTAGAATCTTTACCTAATGCTATGTTTCAAGTTGAACTTGAAAGTGGTCATAAGATTTTAGCACATATATCAGGTAAATTAAGAATGAACTTCATAAGAATTTTACCAGGAGATAAAGTTACAGTAGAACTTTCTCCTTATGATTTAACAAGAGGTAGAATTACATGGAGAGCTAAATAAGGTAGAAAAGCTTAAGGTAAAGCCTACCACAAAAGTAATATGAGGAGGGTTAGCTATGAAAGTAAGACCATCAGTTAAGCCTATTTGTGAAAAGTGCAAAGTAATAAGAAGAAAAGGAAAAGTCATGGTAATCTGTGAAAATCCTAAGCACAAGCAAAAACAAGGCTAATGATCAATTCACAATATTATTTACATTAAAATAAATGTAAATAATATTGACATTTCAGCAAAAGTCAAATATGATTATATAGTCGTTTAATTAATCAACAATAAATTTTAGGGCGGCTGACGATAGATACTATCTATTGACCTAAAATTTTATTATAAATATAAAAATCAACTTTTATACATTTCAATTATCAGGAGGTGTAAATTTTAATGGCAAGAATATCAGGTATTGACCTACCAAGAGAAAAGAGAGTTGAAATAGGTTTAACTTATATCTACGGAATAGGTTTAGCAACTTCACAAAAAATCTTATCTGTTACAGGAATTAATCCAGATGCAAGAGTTAAAGATTTATCAGAAGAAGAAGTTAATGAAATCAGAACTTATATCAACAAAAATTTAATGGTTGAAGGTGACTTAAGAAGAGATGTTGCTTTAAACATTAAGAGATTAGTAGAAATAGGATCATATAGAGGAATTAGACATAGAAGAGGTCTTCCAGTAAGAGGACAAAAGACTAAGACTAATGCTAGAACTAGAAAAGGTCCTAAGAAGACAATAGCAAATAAGAAGAAATAGTAAGGAGGGAAGATAATGGCAGCTCAAAAAGTCAAGAAGACTAGAAGAAGAAAAGAAAGAAAAAATGTTGAGCATGGTGCTGCACACATTAAGTCAACTTTTAATAATTCAATAGTTACTTTAACAGACGCAGTAGGAAATGCTTTATCATGGTCAAGTGCAGGAGCACTAGGCTTTAGAGGATCAAGAAAGAGCACACCATTCGCAGCTCAAATGGCAGCAGAAACTGCAGCTAAAGCAGCAATGGAACATGGCTTAAAAAGTATAGAGGTTTATGTTAAAGGACCTGGTTCAGGAAGAGAAGCAGCTATAAGATCCTTACAAGCAGCAGGATTAGAAGTAACTTTAATTAAAGATGTTACTCCAATACCACATAATGGTTGTAGACCACCAAAGAGAAGAAGAGTCTAATATAATTGTAATAGGAGGTGTAATTTAATGGCAAGATATACTGGCGCTACATGCAGATTATGTAGAAGAGAAGGTATGAAACTTTTCCTTAAAGGTGATAGATGTTTTACAGATAAATGTGCTTTCGTTAGAAGAAGCTATGCACCAGGACAACATGGATCAAGCAGGAAGAAAGTTTCAAATTATGGAGTTCAATTAAGAGAAAAGCAAAAAGCAAGAAGAATATATGGCGTATTAGAAGGCCAATTTAGAACATATTATGAAAAAGCTGAGCATATTAAAGGCATAACAGGTGAAAACTTACTTAGATTATTAGAAATGAGACTTGATAACGTAGTTTATAGATTAGGTTACGGTGCATCAAGAAATGAAGCTAGACAATTAGTTACTCATGGACATTTCTTAGTAAATGGCAAAAAGGTTGACATTTGTTCATATAATGTTTCAGTTAATGATGTAATTACTGTATGTGAAAAGAGCAGATCAAGTGAAAAGTTTAAGACTTTTGCAGAAAACCCTAAAACTTTACCAAAGTGGTTAGAAGCTAATGTTGATAACTATGAAGGAAAAGTAGTTGCAGAGCCATCAAGAGAAGATATAGATGTGCCTGTTAACGAAACACTTATTGTTGAGTTATACAGTAAATAATATATTTATATTTGTTAGAGAAATTTATCACAATATATGCAAATATAGAATCAGTTGCCCTCATAATAAGGTTGCCATTTATAATATAGGGAGGGTTTGTCAATGTTAGAAATCGAAAAGCCAATAATAGAATGTGTGGAAGCTAATGAAGATGGTACTTATGGTAAGTACGTTGTTGAGCCACTAGAAAGAGGATATGGTATTACTTTAGGTAATGCTTTAAGAAGAATATTATTATCATCTCTTCCAGGTGTTGCACCAACTTCTGTCAAAATTGATGGAGTACTTCATGAGTTTTCTACCGTACAAGGAGTTAAAGAAGATGTTACAGAATTAATTCTTAACATTAAATCATTAGCTTTAAAAATGAATGGTGAAGGTCCAAAGGTTATTTATATTGATGCTAAAGGACCAGGTGAAGTTACTGGAGCAGATATAAAGACTGATGGAGATGTTGAAGTTGTTAATAAGGATTTACATATAGCGACTTTGGACAGCGATGGAAGACTTTATATGGAATTAACAGTTAATAAAGGAAGAGGTTATGTTACTCAAAATAAAAATAAGAGTGATGAATTACCAATTTCATCAATAGCAGTTGATTCTATCTATACACCAGTAAAAAGAGTTAATTTTACTGTTGACAACACTAGAGTTGGTCAAATTACTGATTATGATAAATTAACTTTAGAAATTTGGACTGATGGTACTATCAAAATTGATGAGGCTATTAGTTTATCAGCAAAAATACTTATCGAACACTTTAAATTATTCATGTCATTAACAGATAATACTAATGATATTGAAGTAATGGTAGAAAAAGAAGAAGATAAGAAAGAAAAAGTCCTAGAAATGACTGTTGAAGAACTTGATTTATCAGTTAGATCATATAACTGCTTAAAGAGAGCCGGAATTAATACAGTTCAAGAACTTGCTACTAGATCTATGGATGATATGATGAAAGTAAGAAATCTAGGAAAGAAATCTTTAGAAGAAGTTGAAAGAAAGCTTAAAGAATTAGGTTTATGCCTAAAACTAAGCGAGGAGTAAGGAGGTAAATCCATGGCAGGTTATCGTAAATTAGGTCTTCCTACAGATCAAAGAAAAGCTATGCTAAGAAATCTTGTTACAAGTCTATTAAAACATGGTAAAATAGAAACAACTGAAACAAGAGCTAAAGAAACTAGATCAATAGCTGAAAAAATGATTACTCTTGGAAAAAGAGGAGATCTTCATGCTAGAAGACAAGTATTATCTTATGTTCAAGAAGAATTAGTTGTTAAGAATTTATTTGACGATGTAGCTCCAAAGTACGCTGAAAGAAACGGCGGATATACAAGAATCATTAAAAAAGGTCCTAGAAGAGGGGACGGAGCTGAAATAGTAATACTTGAATTAGTATAATATTTGGAGGGATTAGGTTTAAACTTAATCCCTTTTTTGTGTATAAAATTAATATATTATAGATATGTTTTTTATTTAAATTGATAAAAATAATCAGCTTTTTATTGAATATATGCAATTTTAGTATATAATAAAACTAATAATTAAATTGTATATACAGTAAGAATGTAAAAGAAAACAATGAATCGATGATGTAATATGTATTTTTAGCTATGCAAGTAAAATAATTGCTGATATTTTCATTATTGAAGAATATTATAAATTAATTGCTACAGAGTAAACATCATTGAGATTTATTTTTTTATATGCATAAAATAAGCGTATAAGACATCTGTATAATATATTAAGAATATAAACATCATGGAGGTTAGGCAATGAGTGACACGATGATAGAGTGCCAAAATGTATCTTTTAAATATGTAAAGAATACTGAGGGAGTCACTGAAGAAAAATATGCAGTAAAGAATGTTAACCTAAAAGTAAAAAAAGGAGAATTTCTAGTTGTATTAGGTCATAATGGGTCTGGTAAATCAACAATTGCCAAGCATATGAATGCATTGGTAGTACCAAGTGAAGGAACAGTGTTAGTTGATGGTATTGATACTAAAGATCCAGAAAAAGTATGGGAGATTAGATCTAAAGCAGGAATGGTCTTTCAAAATCCTGATAATCAATTAGTTGCTACTATAGTTGAAGAAGATGTAGCATTTGGTCCAGAAAATTTAGGTATTGAGCCATCAGAAATACGCCGCAGAGTTGATGAAAGTTTAGAGAAGGTTGGAATGAGCGAATACAAAAGACATGCACCTCACCTTTTATCTGGTGGTCAAAAACAAAGAATAGCGATTGCTGGAATTCTTGCAATTAAGCCACAATGTATAATTTTTGATGAGCCAACAGCTATGTTAGATCCATCTGGTAGAAAAGAAGTTTTAAATAATATAAAAGATCTTAACAAAAAGTATGGAATTACTATAGTGTTGATAACACATTATATGGATGAAGCAGCACAAGCAGATAGAATTATAGTAATGGATGGCGGGAAGATTATGATGGAAGGAATACCAAGAGAAATTTTCCCTCAAGTAGACAGAATGAAACAAATAGGATTGGATGTACCACAAGTTACTGAACTGGCTTACGAATTAAAAAAAGCGGGAATACAGATAGATGAAAAAATATTAAATGTAGATGAGATGGTGAATGAGTTATGTCGATTAAAATAGAAAATTTAACACATATATATATGCCTAAAAGTCCATTTGAAAAAGTTGCTTTAGATAATGTGTCTTTAGATATAAAGGATGGAGAATTTGTAGCATTAATTGGACACACTGGTTCAGGAAAGTCAACATTAATTCAACATTTTAATGGATTGTTGGAAGCTACTAGTGGAAAAATAATTGTAGACGGGATAGATATTACAGATAAGAAGGTTAAATTAGCATATGTAAGAAAGAAAGTTGGTTTAGTATTTCAATATCCAGAATATCAACTTTTTGAAGAAACTATAGCTAAAGATATAGCATTTGGACCTAGAAATTTAGGCCTTTCTGAAGATGAAATTCATAATAGAGTAGTTAAATCTATGGAGATGGTAGGTTTAGATTATGAAACCTATAAAGATAAGTCACCATTTGATTTAAGTGGAGGGCAAAAGAGAAGAGTTGCAATTGCTGGTGTTGTAGCTATGCAGCCAACAACATTAATATTAGATGAGCCAACAGCGGGATTGGATCCTAAAGGTAGAGATGATATATTAAATCAAATAAGTAAGTTACATAAGGATTACAACATGACTATAATCATAGTTAGTCATAGTATGGAAGATGTTGCGAATATTGCAGAGAGAATAATTGTAATGAATCATGGAAAAGTAGCATTACAGGGAACTCCAGCAAAGGTATTTAAGGAAGTTGATTTATTAGAGCAAATAGGTCTTGGAGTGCCACAAGTAACATATCTAGTTAGAGCATTGAGACAAAAAGGATTTAATATTTCAGATGAGATATTCACTATAGAAGAGGCTAAGAAAGAACTCTTATCTATTCTAAAAGCAAAAAGTGTAAAGGGGGAATAGGTAATTATGCTAAAAGAGATTACAATAGGGCAGTATCTACCAGGTGAATCTTTTATTCATAAACTAGATCCTAGAACTAAAATTTTGATATCTATATTTTTTATTGCATGCTTATTTATAGTAAATAAGTTTGTTGGATATACTTTTATTGTAGCATTTTTGCTTGCGATAATAGCTATAGCCAAAATTCCAGTTAGATTTATATTTAATGGACTAAAGCCAATTGTTTTACTAGTAATATTAACTGCAGTTTTAAATATTTTTATGACAAGAGGTGCAGAAGGTACTGAATTATTTAGTATAGGTGTCTTAAAAGTGTATCCAGAAGGGCTTAGAATTGCTGGTTTTATGGCTGCAAGATTAATCTTGTTAATAATAGGAACATCACTCTTAACATTGACCACATCACCTATTGAATTAACAGATGGAATTGAGAAACTGCTTAAACCTATAGGAAAAGAAATGGCTCACGAATTGGCAATGATGATGACAATAGCTTTAAGATTTATACCAACATTAATAGATGAGACTGATAAAATAATGAAAGCACAAAAAGCTAGAGGTGCAGATTTTGATTCGGGTGGACTAATGAAGAAGGCAAAATCGTTAATACCATTACTAGTACCATTATTTATTAGTTCATTTAGAAGAGCTGATGAATTGGCAATGGCTATGGAAGCTAGGGGGTACAGAGGCGGAGCTGGAAGAACTCGAATGAAAGTATTAAAATTCACGTCTAGAGATATAATTGCATTTGGAGTATTTATTTTATTAGTTTTATGGTGCATAGTAGTTAGATTTATACTATAATGTATTGTTTCAATAAATTTGTAAATGCTGATTTAGCTATTAACCAATTTTAACTTAATTCATAGCATATGAATTTACAAAATAAAAAATATTTAAATAGGAGGTGTGCTAGGTTATTTCCTAATAGGATATATCATAGCTGCCTTCATTTTGATTAAGAGGACATATATGAGAAATATAAAGTTGATAATTGAATTTGATGGAAGTAATTTTTGTGGATGGCAAAGGCAACCAAAAGGAAGAACAGTTCAAAAGACAATTGAAACTGCAATCTTTAAGGCAACGGGAGAGAATATTTTGATAAATGGCAGCTCTAGAACTGATGCTGGAGTTCATGCTAGAGAAATGGTTGCTAACTTTTTTACTAATAGTACGATACCGGGTGATAAATTTAGAGAAGCACTGAATACCAGATTACCAGAAGATGTTTCTATTATTAAATCAGAAGAGGTTGATGATGAATTTCATGCTAGATATTCATCAAAAGGAAAAACTTATTCATATACAATTGTAAATAGATATGAGAGATTATCTTTAGGTCATCAATACCTTTATCATTGTAAATATAATCTAGATGTAGATGCAATGAAAGAGGCATGTAAATATTTTATTGGAATTCATGATTTTAAAGCATTCATGTCTCCAGGAAGTTCTATAAAGACGACTGTGAGAAATGTTATGCAATTATATATAGAACAAAAAGGGAATAATATAAAAATATTTATAACTGCTGATGGCTTTTTGTATAATATGGTAAGAATAATAGTAGGAACATTAATTAAGGTGGGGAATGGAAAACTAAAACCTGAAGATATAAAAAGTATAATAGCAGAAGGTAATAGAAAAAGAGCTGGTATGTGTGTTCCACCAAATGGCTTAATATTAGAAAAAGTTTTTTATTAAATGCCAAAAATATGTTGACACGCCCGTAAGCGTGTATTATAATAAGTTTGTTTGTTAAAACATTTATGTATATAAGATCCACTAGCCCCGGGTCTTGACATAAAGGATTTTTACTTTAAATTAAGTAAAGAATTAATGTAAGTTCAGGGAGGGAAACAGATGAAATCATACATTGCTAAAGCAAGTGAAATCGAAAGAAAATGGTATGTTGTTGATGCTGCTGGTAAGCCACTAGGTAGAGTTGCTAGCCAAGTTGCTTCAATTTTAAGAGGTAAAAATAAGCCAATATTTACACCTAATGTTGACTGCGGAGACTTCGTTATCGTAATTAACGCAGAACAAGTAGTTTTAACTGGTAAGAAGTTAGACCAAAAATTAATGAGAAAGCATAGTCTTTACCCAGGCGGATTAAAAGAAACTCCATATAGAGTAGTATTAGATAAGAAACCTGAATTCGCTTTTGAAGAAGCTGTAAGAAGAATGCTTCCAAATGGTGTATTAGGAAGACAAATGTTAAAGAAATTAAACGTATATAGAGGTGCTGAACATAATCATGCAGCTCAAAAACCAGAAGTACTAGAATTAAGATACTAATACGATCTCGGGAGGAGGAATAAGAAATGGCAAAAGTTCAATACATGGGAACTGGAAGAAGAAAGAAATCAGTTGCAAGAGTAAGACTTGTACCAGGAAATGGTAAGGTTGTTGTAAATAAAAGAGAAATAGAAAACTTTTTTGGTTTAGAAACATTAAGAGTTATCGTAAACCAACCATTAGTTTTAACTGAAACTAAAGATAAGTTTGACGTTTTAGTAAATGTTCACGGTGGTGGATTTACAGGTCAAGCAGGAGCTATCAGACATGGTATAGCTAGAGCATTAGTTAAATCAGATGAAGCTTTAAAATCAGAATTAAAAAAGGCTGGATTCTTAACTAGAGATTCAAGAATGAAGGAAAGAAAGAAATACGGTCTTAAAAAGGCAAGAAAAGCTTCTCAATTCTCAAAGAGATAGTTTGTGCAGCAAAAAGGGAGAAAATTATTTTCTCTCTTTTTTTGTGTAAAAAATTATAATAAAGCAAAATCTGCGAATAATTTTTCAAAGTAGAAGAAACTACTAAGTAGATTTTCTTTTATCAGTTAGGTTACGATTTTAATAAATATAAGAAGATTCTTAAAGATTTATAGAGTTTTTAAGAATCATTTTATTTTTCCTGGGAAATATGAAATTTTACAATGAGAGTTAATCTTATGTAATGTAAATATAACATGATAGTGCATGTCTATAACAATCCATATGCTTAATTGTAAATGTAAAATTATATATGTGACATTATTTGATGAATTTGAATAATAAAACTCATATAACACATAATATCTAATGGAATCTGATATAATGGGAGGAGTTAGTTACATGAATATAAAAAGAGTACTAGCATTGATTTGTATAATTTTCTTAGTTTTTGTAATTCCAATGAGAGTTAGTGCAAATGATGAAAATAATGAAAAACATATAATACTAATAGATGCTGGACATGGAGGAATAGATGGTGGTGCAAGATCAAAAAATGGAACAATAGAAAAGGATATAAATTTAGCAATAGCTACAAAGTTAAAAAATAAATTAGAAGATAGTGGATATGCTGTTTATATGACACGAGAAGATGATTCAGAGTTAGATAAAAAGAAAGTTAATGATTTAAATGCACGGTGTAAAATGAAAAAAGATAAAAAATGTGATGTTTTTATTTCAATACACCAAAATATGTTTCCAAGTCCTAAATGTTTTGGAGCACAAGTATGGTATTCATCAAATGATAAGAGTAAAGTTTTAGCTGAGCATATTCAAAATTCATTGAAAGAAAAAATAGATGATAATAATAAGAGAATTCCTAAAGCAGCTAAGGAACAATACAGAATATTAAGAGATGGTTATGATGGTGCGTGTGTTTTAGTAGAGTGTGGTTTTCTATCCAATTATGAAGAGGAACAAAAATTAAAGAGTGATGAACATCAAGATAAGATAGTAGATTCAATTATATTTGGTGTTGACAGATATTTTAATAATGCTAGCAATTAAGCATCTTTACAAAATAATAATGCAATATAATAAGAATGGTTAAGTTTATATTAAATGATATGATCTGATATAGAAAACGAGCTGTTTCAAAAATTAAACTTAAAAAGTGATGATTGACTTTTAACCTTAATTTTGAGACAGCTATTTATATATAAGTGTAAAGTTTAAATAATTAAATCATAAATAGTATGTTGAATAGAATATTAAAAAGTGTAATAAGATTTGCCTATATATTAGTGTTTGATATAGTATATCTCTCTTCTTCAGAAATTGGACCAACTTTTATACTATTTTTAGGTGAATCTGTAGAATAAGAATTTCTATTTATTAGTAAAAACATATTATATATTATTAAGCCAATTAAGCAAAGAATTAAAATATGAATTATAAGATTAGCAATTTTATTTAATTTTTTATCATCCATAATTATATACCTCTTAATATGAAAACTGCTTATTATTAATTATAGTAGAAAAATAGGAGAAATATGAAAAATCTAAAGGATAAATTTTTAATATATAGAATATAGATTATTAGATGCGAGGGATAAAATATAAAAATAAATAAAAAATAGTAAAGGAATTGATAAAATGAGAGAAGTTAATGTTGAGCTTATTACAGAGGCAGTAAAAAATTTATCTATCGAGGCTAATTATTTTTTGGGAAAAGACATTAAACAAGCATTACAAAAATGTAAAAAAGAAGAAACTTGGAATTTGGCAGAAGATGTTTTAGAAAAAATAATAATCAATTCTGAAATTGCTAGTAATGAGCAGATGCCTATGTGTCAAGATACAGGAATGGCTTGTGTATTTGTTGAAATAGGACAAGACGTTCATTTAGTTGGAGGAAGAATTGAGGATGCTATTAACGAAGGTGTACGTAGAGGATATGAGGAAGGATTTTTAAGAAAATCAGTTGTAGGAGATCCAATTAAAAGAATTAATACAAAGGATAATACACCAGCTATAATTTATTATAATATTGTGGATGGAGATAAAATTAAAATAACATTAGCACCAAAAGGATTTGGATCTGAAAATATGAGTAAAATAGGTATGCTTAAGCCATCAGATGGATTAGAAGGTGTTAAGAAGTTTATATTGGAGACAGTTAAAGCTGCTGGACCTAATCCTTGCCCTCCGATGGTAATAGGTGTTGGAATAGGTGGAACATTTGATAAAGCTGCGTATTTGGCTAAAAAGGCATTACTTAGACCTATAAATATAAGAAATAATAATGATTTTTATAAGGAACTAGAAATAGAATTATTAGATAAAATAAATGAATTAGGAATCGGACCACAAGGTTTTGGGGGAAAGACTACTGCTTTAGGATTAAATATAGAAACTTATCCAACTCATATTGCAGGATTACCTGTTGCAGTAAATATAAATTGTCATGCAACTAGACATAAAGAGACTATAATATAATATATATGTTTAAAATTGAAATCTGCATTAAGACTAGGTACGGTATCACTAAATCAATGAATAAATCATATTGCAACATATATATATTGTAATTTAAATTTTCAGTAAAATTAAATCACTATTATTCATTTTGGTGTAAATTATTTTTGAGAAATATATAGTATGCTTGGAAAAAGATAATAGATATTAGAAAGTTATAATTATAAATTTAGATAAATAGATTATAGAAATTTGAATGTAATTTATGATATTTAACAAAAACAAATAAGAAGTTATAGTATTGGGGGAATAATAAATGGAGATAAAGTTACATACACCTCTTACAGAAGATAGAATATCAAACTTAAGGGCAGGAGATAGTATTCTTTTAAGTGGAACGATTTACTCGGCTAGAGATGCAGCACATAAAAGACTAATAGAATTACTAGATGAAGGAAAAGAATTACCGTTAAATATAAAAGATGAAATTATATATTATGTTGGACCATCACCAGCAAAACCAGGAAAGGTAATAGGATCAGCGGGACCTACAACTAGTTATAGAATGGATGCTTATGCCCCAAAGTTAATGGATTTGGGGTTAAAAGGAATGATTGGAAAGGGTGCGAGAAATACAGAAGTAATAGAATCTATTAAAAAAAATAAGGCAGTTTATTTTGGAGCAATTGGAGGCGCAGCTGCTTTAATAGGTAAGAGTATTGTTAAGTCTGAAATAATAGCATATGAGGATTTGGGTGCTGAAGCAATAAGAAAAATGGAAGTTAAAGATATGCCTTTGGTTGTAATCATAGATTCTAAAGGAGATAATCTTTATGAATTAGGACAAAAAGAATATTTAGATTCAATTAAGTAAAAGTTAATTTAAAGATATCGTATATAAGTAACTTAAAGATATTAATAAATAAAAAATGAGCTTTGAATAAAACTAGCTCTATTTTTTATTTATTCAATATTTTAAAAAAATTGAAAGTTTATAGGTTTTACAATTTAATCAAAGAATTACATTCTATTATAAGGAAATATTAGTTCAGTGTGTAAATTATAAATATAAACAAAAATATAAATTTATTATTTTTATATGTTGATATAGATAATAAAATGTAAACTTGGACTTATGCGATAATTTACCGAAATGACAGGTATTCTGCTGTTCAGGTTACTGAGAATAAGTTGAGGCTTTCTAGCATCAGAAGTTGCACCATTTCAGCATGCTCCCGAGACAAGCTCGTGACAAGCAAAAATGGAACAACTTTTGATGAAGAAATGCCTGCAACATATTCTCTAATGTAACACTTCACAAAAGAGTACCTATCCTTTCTGATATAGTATATATTTTAAAGTATAAGTATAGTTCTTAAATTGGTTATCTATAATTTTATATGTTTATAAAGCCTTTTCCACGAACTTCAGATATATCAACTATAGTTATAAAAGCTTTTGCATCTATTTTATGAATAGTATTTTTTAGTTCAATCATTTGTCTAGTTGTTACAATACAATATAACATCTTTTTGCGATCATGTGTGTATTCACCTTCAGCAAATAAAGAGGTAATTCCTCTGTGAAGATCCTTAATTACATAATTAATAACATCTTCTTCTTTATCAGTTAGTATTAGAAGAAGCTTTTTACTGCTAAATCCTTTTAACATTCTATCTAAGACTGTACTCTGAATGAATAATGAAATAAATGTATATAGTGCTTCAGGAATTCCTGATATATACGCTCCAATTAGTATAATTATTATGTTAAGAGAAAAACCTAAGCTGCCTATGTTAAATGTTGAATATTTTTTTCTAATCAGCATAGTTATAATATCAGTTCCACCAGTAGATCCATTTTTTAAGAATACAAGTCCATATCCAATTCCACATAAAACTCCACCATATATACAATAGAGAAGTAAATCTAAATTATCTAGGTTTACTAAGTTTGCCAATGGCTTAGTTATCATGAGGGAAATTGAGAGAGAGAGCATACCTATTGTTGTATAAATAGTAAATGATCTGTTAAGTTTTCTGTAACTTATTGCAAGTAATGGAATGTTAACTAATAATACTGCTATACCGGCAGGGATACCAACAGTATATTGTAAAAGCAATCCTATACCAGTAGCACCACCACTTAAAAGTTTTGCATGGGATAAGAAAAGATTTACCCCTAAAGATGCTATTAAACAGCCGAGAAAAATAACTAAAATATCAACAATTTCAGCTTTGAATTTGTAGTACGTATTCATTTATATACTCCTTTAAAGTTATAATTTCATTATATATTAATGCATTTTATAAATAAAAAATCAAGATATAATGTAAAATAGAATGTAAATTAAAAAATATTTATAATATTAATAAGTACTATGTCTTGAAAAAGTATAAGCATAGAGATGTTTTGTTGGAATATTAATGGAATAATCAATAAAAAAATATGAAATTAATATTTAATCAAATTACAAAATTTAATTTATGTATATTAAAATAACTAATGTAAATATAAATTATACTTTAAATTGGTTATATTAGAAAATATCAAATATAATAAATATAAATAGATCTAAGCATATTTCAATGTACAATAATGACTGTATTAAGTTTTGGAGACCATTTATTATTAATTTTAGATTATAATTAAGTTATATATGGAATAGGAGAATAGATATGATTAGAATTAAGTTACCAGGAAATGAAAAACATAAGAAAATAATATTAATTATTTTCATGATAATAGCAATAGGTATATTATTTTACGAAGCAAGAATGAATTTAACCAATAAAAAAATACAAGATCAATCTAAAAGTAATGAGAAGCAATCAATAATAGAACCCTTGAATAGTAATGAAATTAGTACTGAAAATAAAAGCAATGAAGGGGATAAAAGTGACCAGAAAGAAAAAAATGATTCATCAAGAGAAAATGAGTTGTATAATGAAGCATATACATTGTTTTTTTCAAAGCAATACGACAATGCCATTAATACAGCCAATGAACTTATAAGGGACTTCCCGAGTAGTGCTAATGGATATAATATAAGAGGCATTTCTAAAGCATATAGTGGCGATTATGAAGGTGGAATGAAGGATATAGATAAGGCATTAGAAATTAATTCTAACTATGGATATGCTAGATTTAATAAGGCACTTACATATGAGTTATACGGAGATATGGATAAAGCTTTAGAGTGGTATAATAAAGATCTAGAGATTGAAGATTATGTTTGGACTTATTATGGGATATCATCTATTTATGGAAGACGTGGTGATGTAGTTAACACAATGAAATACTTAAATAAAGCAATACAAATTGATAAAAGTGTTAAGGAGACAGCAAAGGAAGAACAGGATTTTGAACCTGTTAGAAATTCGAAGGAGTTTCAAAGTGCTGTATATAATTAAAAATAGTGATTATACATTGAATAAAAATTATAAATAAAGCTTATTCACAATATTAAGCAAGGGGTTTGGAGGGATGAATATGTTTAATGTGTTAGTAGTTGATGATGAAAAAGAAATAAGAGATGCAATTGAAATATATTTAAGAGGAGAAAATTTAAAAGTATTTAAAGCAGGGGATGGAATAGAGGCTTTAGATATTCTTGAAGAACAAAAAATACATCTAATTATATTGGATGTAATGATGCCTAGACTTGATGGAATAAGAACATGCTTAAAAATTAGGGAAAAGCAAAATTTGCCTATAATTATGTTATCAGCAAAGGGAGAAGATTCAGATAAAATTTTAGGATTAAATGTTGGGGCAGATGATTATATAACTAAACCTTTTAATCATTTAGAATTAGTTGCAAGAGTTAAATCTCAATTAAGAAGGTATGAAAAGCCATTAAGTGTTGAGGAAGGTAAGGATGTAATTAAAGTTAAAGATTTAGTAATAGATACTGTTGCTAAAAAAATTACTTTAAGAGGAGAAGATGTTAAGGTAACTGCAACAGAATATAAAATTCTTTATTTATTAGCATCAAACTTAGGAAAAGTATTTTCTATAAAGGAGATATATGAAAAAGTATGGGAAGAAGTATTTTACAAGAGTGAAAATACGGTTACTGTTCATATTAGAAGAATAAGAGAAAAGATTGAAATTAACACAAAAGAACCTGAATATATTAAGGTGGTGTGGGGCATTGGGTACAAGATTGAGAAGGATGATTAAAACTTATTTTAATAGTATTTATTTAATTGATATATTGATAATAGTATTGATAACGTTGATGGTATTTTCAACTCTAGGAGATTATGCTCAAGCTAATAAGGTACAACATCAATTAGCGATTCAAGAGATTAGGGAGAACGCAATAGAGCTAACTGTATTATGCACTATATGTTTAACTTATATTATGAAAATTGTTTTGGTGATTAAAGCAAATCCGAAATCTCCAAAAATTAAATCAAATACGATTAAGAATGTTATTTTTGTATTAAAAAATGGATTCCGTTATAAGGAGACAAGAAATACATTAGTAGCATCTATAACACTAGCTTTGATCGTCTTAATTACATATTTATATTTTCTGGCTACGGGAGGATATGAAAATAACATCTTTGTTAGGTTTTTTCAAACATATCCTTTTAAAGGTACTGTTTTTATGATTATATTATTGTTTTTAAGTATGATATATGGAATAAAAAAGACGTTAGATATAATTGTTGTTAATGATGTACTTAGAAAAGTTAATGAAGGTAATTTGCAGGAAGATATTAAATTAGATGGATCAAAAGCAATAAGACAATTAGCGCATAACATTAACTTAATAAAAGCCGGATACAAGGAAATATTAGAAGAGGGAGTACAAAATGAAAAATTAAAGACTGAGCTAATATCAAATGTCTCACATGATTTGAAAACTCCATTAACTTCTATAATAAATTATGTAAATATACTGAAAAGTGAAGATATAACAGATGAGGAAAGAATAGAGTATTTATCAATACTAGAAAAAAAATCATCGAAATTAAAGTTTTTGATAGAAGATCTATTTGAAATGTCTAAGATTAATAGTGGGAAAATTAAATTAAACAGAGAATTAATAGACATATTATCATTAATTCATCAGGGCATAGGAGAATATAGTACATTATATGAAGAGAAGAACATATCATTTAAAGTAACAACAGAAGAAGATGCTATATATATGAATCTTGATGGTAAAATGATGTCGAGAGCTTTAGAAAATATAATAATTAATGCATTAAAATATTCATTAAATAATACTAGAGTTTATATTGATATTGAGTTAAAAGATAGATTCGTAAAAATTGCTGTTAAGAATGTTGCTAATTATGAAATGGATTTTGATGAAGAAGAGATATTTGAAAGATTTGTAAGAGGAGATAAATCTAGAAATTCCAAAGTTGAAGGCTCAGGATTAGGATTGGCTATAACTAAAAGTATAGTTGAGCTTCATGGCGGGGAGATTAATATAAAAACAGAAGGAGATATGTTTAAGATATATTTATTATTACCGATTGTGTAAAGAATAAAAATTATTAATAAATAAATTTTATCATTTAGGTAGTTAATCAGAAGAAAATGAAAGATTAACTACTTTTTATTTGGATAATTATAAATTTTGAAGTTTTACAATTGCTAGGTTTATAAATATAATATTCAATATGTTGTATGCGGAAAATGTTATGCATTGATATAAACACAATATATAGTGAGGAGATATAAGATGTCAATTTTGAATAAATTATGTAAAGATGCTGTTTTAGGAATTAAAGATGAGGAAGGTATTTATACAGAAGAAAAACTATTAGCTGCTCTGGAGCACATAATTAGAGAGGGAATGGATGATAATGAAATAAGAAAGTCATTAATTCAGGTTTCATTAGAATTAACTACAGAGTTAGAACCTAATTGGCAATATGTAGCTGCGAGACAGTATATTTATGAGCTTTATGATGAAATTAGAAATATTAGAAGGTTACATGAAAATGAAAATTTATATAAGAATTATTATGAGTTTATAAAAGATTTAACTGAAAGAGGTCTTTATGGAGAGTACATTTTAAATAATTATTCAAAAGAAGATATTTTACAATTAGAAAATGAAATAAAACCTGAGAGGGATTTCTTATTTAATTACAGTGGAATAAGTCTTTTAGCAAAAAGATATTTAGTTCAGGATTATAATAGAAAAGCTGTGGAACTTCCACAACAAATGTTTATGGGTATAGCAATGCATCTTGCAATTCCAGAAGATAAAGTTAATAGAGTTTATTGGGCTAAAAGATTTTATGATGTATTAAGTTCATTAAAGGCAACTATGGCAACGCCAACTATGTCTAATGCAAGAAAGCCGTTTTATCAATTGAGTTCATGTTTTATAGATACAGTGGAAGATAGTTTACAAGGTATTTATAAATCATTAGATAACTTTGCAGAGGTTTCAAAGTTTGGTGGTGGAATGGGAATATATATGGGTAAAGTGAGAGCACTAGGATCACCTATAAGGGGATTTAAAGGAGCTTCAGGCGGAATAATTCCTTGGGTTAAGTTATTTAATGATACCGCTATAGCAGTTGATCAATTAGGAGTTAGAAATGGATCTGTTGCAGTATGGCTTGATGCATGGCATAGAGATATTCCGGAATTTCTTCAAATAAGGACTAATAATGGAGATGACCGAAAAAAAGCACATGATGTATTTCCGGGAATTTGTTATCCAAATTTATTTTGGAGACTTGCAGAAAATGATATAGATTCTAATTGGTATATGATGTGTCCTCATGAAATTAAGTCTGTAAAAGGTTATAGTTTAGAAGATTTTTATGGAGAAGAGTGGGAAGAAAAGTATTATGAATGTGTAAGTGATGAGAGAATAGAAAAGAGAGTAATGTCAGTAAAAGATATTGTAAGGCTGATTGTAAAAAGCGCAGCTGAAACAGGAGCACCATTTGCTTTTTACAGAGACATTGCGAACAAGATGAATCCTAATAAACACAATGGAATTATATACTCTTCAAATTTATGCACTGAAATAATGCAAAATATGAGTCCGATGAAAATAAAAAATCATGAAATTGTAAATGATCATGATGGATGTACAGTAATAAATAAAATAATACCAGGAGACTTTGTTGTATGTAATCTTTCATCAATTGTTCTTGGAAATGTGGATGTATGTAGTGATGAAGAAATAGAGTATGTGGTTGAAACACAGATTAGAGCTATGGATAATGTTATTGATTTAAACTATTATTCTGTTCCGTTTGCTGAAGTTACTAACAAGAAGTACAGAGGAATAGGTCTTGGAACTAGTGGATATCATCATATGCTTGCTAATAATAGAATACATTGGACTGAAGAAAAGCATAAGGTTTTTGTCGATAAAGTTTATGAAAAAATAAATTATTATTCAATAAAAGCTAGTATGAAAATTGCGAAGGAAAAGGGTGCTTATGAATTATTTGAAGGATCTGACTGGCAAAATGGAGATTATTTTGAGCTAAGGGATTATAAAGATGAAAAATGGAATAAATTAAAATCAGAAGTTAGAAAATTTGGAATGAGAAATGGATATTTGATAGCAGTAGCACCAAATGGATCAACAGCTACAATTGCAGGAACTTCAGAAGGAGTTGATCCTATTATGTCTAGGTTCTATTTAGAAGAAAAGAAGGGAAGTATAATTCCTAAAACTGCACCTAATTTATGTGAAGATAATTATTGGTACTATAATTCAGCTTATAATATAGAGCAAACTTGGTCTGTTAAAATGAATGGAATTCGTCAAAGACATATTGATCAAGGTCAGTCTTTTAATTTGTATATAACAAACAACTATACTATGAGGCAGATAATGAATTTATATATAGAAGCTTGCAAAAGTGGTGTTAAATCCATTTACTATGTTAGATCTAAGTCACTTGAAGTAAGTGATTGTGAAAGTTGTTCAGCTTAAGGCACAATCAAAAAAATAATATACCAATATGTGTACCTATTTTGTTTAATAATGCATAAGTAAATTCGCTCATAGCCAATACTATGAGTGAAATTTGCTGATGTGATTTACACCAAATGTGGTATGTGTTTTAGAGCTATTATTTTTTTCATTCACCTAAAACAGTAAGTAAAATATTATATTTTTTGATAGGAGTAAAAAGAATGAGCATAAATAAAAAACCTCTTTTTAATGAATTTGGAGATAGAGAAGTAAGTAAAAAAAGACTTATAAATGGAAATACAACTAATTTGAATGATTTTAATAATATGAAATATAATTGGGTTTCTGATTGGTATAGACAAGGAATGAATAATTTCTGGATACCAGAAGAAATTAATTTATCACAAGATTTAAAAGATTATAAAAAATTATTAGATGAAGAAAGAATCGCATATGATAAAATACTATCATTCTTAATATTTTTAGATTCTATTCAAACAGCTAATTTGAGCAATGTAAATAATTATATAACAGCAAGTGAAATTAATCTTTGCTTGACTATTCAAAGTTTCCAAGAGGCTGTACATTCACAAAGTTATAGTTATATGCTTGATAGTATATGTTCTCCTGAAAAAAGAAATGAAATACTTTATCAATGGAAAGACGATGATGTATTACTAAACAGAAATAAATTTATTGGAGATTTGTATAATGAATTTATAAATAATCCAACAGAACATAACTTACTAAAAACGCTTGTTGCCAATTATATTTTAGAAGGAATATATTTTTATTCTGGTTTTATGTTCTTTTATAATTTAGAGAGAAATGGAAAGATGCCAGGTTCTGCTCAAGAAATTAGATATATAAACAGGGATGAAAATACTCACCTTTGGCTTTTTAGAAATATAATAAGGGAACTTCAAAATGAAAATCCTGAATTATTTACTGCACAAGTTAAGGATGAATTGAGACAAATGATGAAGGTTGGAGTTGAACAAGAAATATTTTGGGGACATTATGTTATTGGAGACAAGATACAAGGTATAAATAAAAAGTTAATAGAAGATTATATAAAATATTTAGGAAATAAGAGATTAAAAGAAATAAATTTACAACCAATATATGAAGGATATGAGAAAAATCCTGCTCCTTGGGTTGATGCTTTGTCAAACGCTAATTCTGTTAAGACAGATTTTTTTGAAGCTAAATCTACTGCGTATGCAAAAGCAGCAAATTTAATTGATGATTTATAGAAAGATGGTAAATATAAAAAATGTATAAAATATAGTTGTCAAATTAATTTTGATTAAAGTATTAATTGAAGAAAAGCCATATTTATCTAAATTGAGTTAAAAATCAATAAAAAAAACGTTTTATTCTGGTTAAATTTTTAAAAATATATGATATAATAAAAATTGATTTAAGCGCAAATTTAAAAAATCATCAAAATATATATAGTAATATAAATAAAATAATATTTTATTTGTATTAAAATTTACAATCAGGGAGGAGTTCCATATTATGAAAAAAGGTATTGCTGCGTCTAAAGGATATGCAATAGGAAAAGTATTTTTACAAGAGCATGAAGAAATAGTTATAAGCGACGCAAAAATCACAGATATAGGTGCAGAAAAAGAAAAAATGCAAAAAGCATTAGATGATTCTAAAACACAATTAGAAGCAATAAAAGTTAAAGCAGCAGCAGAGATGGGAGCAGAAAAAGCTGAAGTTTTTGAAGCTCATATCACACTATTAGATGATCCAGAATTTACTGGAGCAATGATGACTGAAATAGAAAACAATAGTGTTAATGGTTTAAAAGCAATTGAAAGCGTAACTAACACATTTGTGGCTATCTTTGAATCTATGGATAACGAATACATGAGAGAAAGAGCTGCAGATATAAAAGATGTATCTAAGAGAATATTATCAAACTTTGCAGGTAAAGGCGGAGATGCATTTGCAATTACTGAAAATAATACAATAGTAGTAGCTCATGACTTAACTCCATCTGATACAGCAGGATTAGATAGAACTAAAGTTGTAGGATTTATTACTAATATTGGTGGAAGAACTTCACATGCTGCTATTATGGCTAGAACTTTAGAAATTCCAGCAGTACTAGGATTAGGAGATATAACTACATCTGTTAAAAATGGAGACATGATTATAGTTGATGGTATAGAAGGAAACGTAATTATTAATCCTTCAGAAGAAGTGTTAGCAGAATATAAAGCTAAAAAAGAAAAATTCCTAGCAGAACAAGAAGAATTAAAAAAATTGATAGATGTTAAAACAACAACTAAATCAGGAAAAAGAATTGAAGTTTGTGGAAATATAGGTAAGCCAGAAGATGTTCTTGGCGTTTTAGCAAATGGTGGAGATGGTGTAGGATTATTCAGAACAGAATTCCTATACATGGATAGAGAAAGTGCTCCAACAGAAGATGAACAATTTGAAAGTTACAAATTTGTTCTTGAAAAAATGGAAGGTAAGCAAGTTGTTATCAGAACTTTAGATATTGGTGGAGATAAGACTCTTCCATACTTACCATTACCAGAAGAAATGAACCCATTCTTAGGATATAGAGCAATAAGACTTTGCTTAGATAGAAAAGAAATATTTAAGGTTCAATTAAGAGCATTATTAAGAGCTTCTATTTATGGAAAGCTTGCAGTTATGTTCCCAATGATTTCAGGATTACAAGAATTTGAACAAGCAAAAGAAGTTGTTGAAGAATGTAAAGCTGAATTAAAAGCAGAAGGAAAAGAATTCTCAGATAGCATTCAGTGGGGTATCATGGTTGAAATTCCAGCAGCAGCAGTTTACGCTGATGAATTAGCTAAGCATGTTGATTTCTTCTCAATTGGAACAAACGATTTAATTCAATATACTTTAGCTGCGGATAGAATGAGCGAAAAGGTTTCATATCTTTACAATCCAATGCATCCAGCAGTACTTAGATTAATTAAGATGACTATAGATGGAGCTCACAAACATGGTAAGTGGGTTGGAATGTGTGGAGAAATGGCTGGAGATGAAGCGGCTATTCCTACATTAGTTGAATATGGTTTAGATGAGTTCTCAATGAGTGCTACATCAATCTTAAATGCTAAAAAGATAATGTTAGAACAAGAATAAGAGTTAACATAAAAATTCTTATATAAAACTAGGGCTGTCTCAATATTTGAGACAGTCTTTTTTAATGTCTAGGAAAGCATAGAATTTTTGGATTTTGAAAGCCAGTTATATCAATGATTAAGATGGAGATGGCATATGAGAATATGATTAAGAGAGAGTGTGGCGTAGCCACTTTGTATTCTTTAGAAAATTATAGGGTATTCAAATCTGTGAATAACTTTTGAAAGTAGTAGAAAAACATAGTCTGCGAAGCAGATTTTCTTGTAAATAAAAAAACATTGTTTGAGACAGCTGAAATAAAAGAATATAATTAAGGTGTATTTATATTTGGTGCTAGTAAATAATATAAAAAGTATATTTTCATTACAGTGAGTGTATTATGTGAATATGTTAATGAAGTATATAGGAGATAAATTAATTATACGAAATAATTATTTTTAAATAATTAAAGACAATAATGAGGAGATGTGATATGAACAAAAAGTCTAAAAAGATATATGATAAGGCTATAGACTATTTTGAAAAAGGAAAAATAAATAAAGCTTTAGAAATATGTGAACTAGAATTATCTAAAAGTCTTCAAAATTCAAACATGTTAAATTTGAAGGGACTTTTATTGTATGAAAAAGGCGATTTAAATGAAGCAATTACTGTATGGACAATTAATAAAGATATTAATAAAAATGTTATTGCTCAAAATTACATAAGGAATGCTCAAGGTGATAAAAAGAGATTGGAATTATATAAAGATGGTGAAAAGGCTTTAAAGCAGTTGAAAATCGATAAAGCATTAGAATTATTTAAAACATGCTCAGAAAGTGATTTTAATGGTATTAAAGTAAATACAGGTCTTGGTTTATGCTATCAAAAAAAGGGGAATTTTTTAAAAGCAAAAGAGTATATAGATAAGGCTTTAAAATTAGATGAAAATGCAATTACAGCAAATGTTGTTAAGAAAGAATTAGAAGAAGCAAATTTATATTATGAAGCAAAAAAATCTTCTAAAAAGGTTATTATTATATTAGTTATTTTATTTATTATAGCTGGCATTGGGATTTCATCATATTTAATTATAGAAAAGAAACAAATTAAAAACAAAATGATAGAAGAGCATCAAAATAACAATGAACCTCAAATTGAAAAAAATATAGAATCATCATCAGAAATTAAGTCTGAGCAGAATAACAAAGATGTACCTAATTTAAAAACTTTTGATAAAGAAAAAATGAAAGCATTAATAGAAAATAATGACTTAGATGGTATTTATGATGAAGTAGATAATGTTAAGGAAGAGTCTCTAAGTGATGATAATAAAGAAATATATAAGCAAGCTATTAATTTATTGAAAAGTGATGGTGTATCCAAGTTTTATGAATATGGGTTATGGTACTTTAATCAAGAAAATTATGATAATGCTAAAAATCAACTTGATAAAGCATACAAATATTGTGAAGGAAATAGTTTAAAAGAACACATTATATTTTATAGAGCAAGCACTGCATCTAATCAATCAGATAGTAAATCCGCATTGTCTCAATATAAAGAGTATTATAATCAATATCCGAATGGTGCATATATTGAAGGAGTGTTATATGAATTATCGTTATTAAGTAATTCTGAAAATAAAGAAGAAAGCAAAAAATATGCCAATGAATTAGTAACAAAATATCCAAATTCAGTTTATGTAAATAATCAAATTAAAGATATAATGAATAATTAAAATACAAATTAAGTTATATTTATTTATTTATCAGGTTAAGTTAAATATATAGTTAGTGTAGTTTTAAGTTTAATTCTAATAATTAGTGTTACCTTTTAAATTTTAGAACTAGAGTGACTTTAGTTTGTAATTAAATCATGATAAAAAGAGAGGTAGAAATATGATTTCAATAATTAAGGGCTGTACTGTATATGCGCCTGAATACCTTGGGATAAAGGATGTTTTATTAGCTGGAGGAAAGATTGAGGGGATTTATGATAAATTGAATTTTCAAAGTGATCTGATTAATATTGAGATTATTGACGGAAAAAATAAAATATTATTTCCGGGGTTTATAGATGGCCATGTCCATGTTATTGGTGGTGGTGGTGAAGGTGGATATAACACTAGAACGCCTGAATTGCAGATGTCTAAACTAACAGAAGCAGGAATTACTACAGTTATTGGATGTATAGGAACTGATGGGATATGTAGAAACATGAGGTCATTAATAGCTAAAATTAAGGCTTTGAAAGAAGAAGGTATATCATCATATTGTTATACTGGTTCTTATGATGTTCCAGTAAGGACAGTTACAGATTCCATTAAAAGTGATTTGATGCTTATTGATGAAATAATAGGAGTTGGAGAAATTGCACTTTCAGATAACAGAAGTTCTCAACCAAGCTTTGATAGTTTTGTTAATTTAGTTGCTCAAACTAGAGTAGGAGGATTGCTATCAAGTAAAGCTGGAATTGTTAATGTACATTTAGGGGAAGGCATGAGAAGACTAAATTATTTATTTGATTTGATAGATAAGACTGAAATACCATCAACTCAATTGTTGCCAACACATATAAATAGAAATGGTGATTTATTTGATACTGGATTGGAATATGTTCAAAAAGGTGGATTAATAGACTTAACAACAAGTTGTGACTTAGAACATTTAGAGAAAGGCGAACTAAGAGCAGGGGATGGACTGAAAAAATTTATAGATAAAAATTTACCTATAGAAAATATAACATTTTCTTCTGATGGAAATGGCAGCATGCCAAAGTTTGATGATGAAGGACATTTGAATGGATTAGGAATTTGTTCTGTATCAACATTGTATAGAGAAGTTAAATTTGCAATTAAGGATAGAGGAGTTCCTATAGAAGATGCTATTAAAGTTGTTACTTCAAATGTATCAGATATATTAAAGCTTAAACAAAAGGGAAGAATAGAATGTGGCAAAGATGCAGATTTAGTTATAGTGGATGAAAAATCTTTAGATATAGATGTTGTTTTTGCAAAAGGAAGAAAGATGGTTGAAGGTGGAAAAGCAATTGTTAAAGGAACCTTTGAAGAATAAAATACACATTAGGGAATAAAAATATAAAGTTTGCCCAATAATATTCATTGAGGAATATTATTTTAATGATAGATTGAAACTAAATTTAACTTAATTGATAAAGTAGAATTTGTGTAATATATATTTTCTTATTTTAATGTTTAAATATATATTAAATACAAATTATATCAAAAGCTAACTTAAAATAATATGATAGTTATTTTAAGTTAGCTTCTTTTTCGTGATTTTTTATTAAGCTTTTACTTTAAAAAATGTGTGATGCCCTATAGTTGTTTGATTAACTTTTGGTGTTTGTTTCATCCAATTACAGGTTGATATACTTGGATTATAAAAAAACAAAGCATCATTAGTAGGGTCAGCACCTTTAATTGCATCATATACTGCGTTATAGCAATCTTGATTTGCGACAGCATTTATGTTTCCGTTTTTAACGCATGAAAATGCATTTTTTTGGAATATTACTCCACGAATAGTATTTGGAAAATTTGGATTAATAGCACGGTTTAGCACTACAGAAGCCACTGCTATCTTTCCTTTATATGGTTCACCAATGCTTTCGGCAGAGACCAGTTTTGCCATTAATTCTATATCTTCTCTCGTTATATACAATTGTTGAGTATCGTGACTAAAAACTTCCAAAACTTCATTATTTTCTTTATTATTAGATTGTGATGTATATTCTATATTCACTTTTGAATAATTTTTATCAATTTCTTGATTTAAAGGTACACTGTTAGTTTCACTACAAGCTTCTGAAGCCTGGGCAGAAGCTGGATTAAAATTAATAACGGAAAGATATAGTATTAAAGCAGTTACAAAAATACTACATGTCTTTTTCATAAAAAACCTCCTTCGGTATAGTGCAACAAATAATATTATTACCAAAGAAAGTAATTATATACACTACTTATTTTTATAATCATTTATAGCATTTTCAAATGAATCAAAATAAGATAGAAAACTTTTATATTTGTCAAAGCTATCATCATAATTAGAATCTATGTCAGTAGAAGTTGGTTCATTAATTTCGGTTTCAACACTTTTTTGTAAACTGTTTATATACACTTCATAAGAATTAAGCATATCTTCTAAGGCTTCATATGAATTTTGAGCACCGGAAGGTATAGAAACAGAACAAGAATCATTTTTTATTTTATTGAAATCAGATTTTTTATTATTTATATCATCAAGTAAAATAGATAAATTCCTATTATCTTCTCTAATCTTAAGTAAAGCAGGTTGAACATCTTCTTTTAATTTAGAAAAGTTTGAAACTACATTATCTAAATAAAGTGAAAAATCTAGTTTTTGAGAGCTAGTAATATCATTTTCTCTGTTTGATTTATATATATCATTAACGTACTTATTAATTCTATGAAAAAAGTTATTAGCATTATTTGGAAATGATATATTGAGTCCTTTATCAGATAAAGAAGCAGTAGATTGTGAAATATCATTTTCATATTTAATCAATTGTTTATATAGATCACTGAAGTTATCTTCATTTTTGTTATTCAAAATATCTAAGGCAGAATTGTATAGAGATATATTTAAATTAATATAATTAGATAAGGAGCTCCTAATATCTTCGGAAGAAGATTTTTTAAATTTCATTTGTTGAAATGTAGAATTTATGTTGTTTAAAGAAGTTAGATTTTTTTTCAATGTATCGCATGTTTTATCATAATCAAAATTATCATTAGTTTTAGGATTTGGCAAAGATGAATTTATAGAAATTATTTCTTTAGAAATTTTGGATAATTTATTTATATCATTGCTTCCTAGTGTAAATGTTATAGCTATTACAATAAAAATTATGGCTAGAAGAGCTGGGACTATAAATTTAATATGTTTTTTTTGAATTTTTATCATAGCAAATACCCCCCAGATTAAGTTTTACGTATAAAATAAAATTTAATAGTAATGTTTACTTAATATTACTTATATTAATAGTAATAAAAATTTATTATAAAAATAATTAAAAAGTAATAAAATAATAATTCTCTTGATACCTAACTAGGAAATATTTGTTGTATAATTTAAGAGAGGGAAAGAGGTGACGAAAGTGAATGAACTTTTATCAATATTAGTAAAAAGTTTGTCTAATATCTCATTATGGTCTATAGCAGATATTTTAGTGGTATCATACATATTTTATAAGGGTTATATGTTAATAAAAGAAACTAGAGCAGAACAATTATTAAAGGGAATAATATTACTCATAGTTTTAATTCCAATAAGTTATTTATTAAAGTTAGATATGTTATATTTTATATTAAATAAAACGTTAACTATTGGAGTATTATCTATAATTATAATTTTTCAACCTGAGATTAGAAGAGCATTGGAACATTTAGGTAGATCAGCTTTTGATGATGTACATTATCAGAATGATAGAGAGAGCTTAAAGAAAGTAATTAATGAAATCACAACTGCAGTTGAAAATTTAGCAGAAACTAAAACTGGAGCATTAATTGTAATGGAACAAAAAACAGGTCTTAAGGAAGTAATTAGTGCAGGGACTTTATTAGATGCTAACATAACCTCGAACCTTTTAGAAAACATATTTGTAGTAAACACACCACTTCATGATGGAGCAACAATAATAAGAAATAATAGAATTTTAGCTTCAGGTTGTGTACTACCATTAACAAGTAATACTAATATCAATAAGAAATTGGGAACAAGACATAGAGCAGCTATTGGGTTATCAGAAGTATCTGATGCCATAATTATAATTGTATCAGAAGAAACAGGAATAGTTTCTTTGGCCATTAATGGAAAGATAACAAGAGGATATGATAAAGAAAGATTAACAAAGATATTGATACGAATAATAGAAGGTAGAAGTAAGAAAAAAGTACAAACGGCTGGAGAGAGGGTGAAGTCATGGTTAAGACTAAGGACTCAACGTTAATAGTTAAACTTATTTGTTTATTGTTATCATTTGGACTATGGCTATATATTTCAAATGTTGAAAATCCAGTTAGGACTTATGAAATTAAAAATATTCCTGTAGAATTAATAAATGAGGACTATTTAACAGGTTCAAAGTTCGCTATTGTGAATAAGGAACAATATACTGTTGATCTAAAATTGGAAGGTCCATCAAGTGAAGTAATTAAAGTTAAAAAGGAAGATTTTAAAGTAGTAGCAGATATGTCAGCTTATGCCCTTAAAAGTGGTGAAAATACAATACCTGTTCAGATAGTTAGTTATCCTGAAAATATCAGCGTTAAAAATAGTGGATTTTTAGGAGTAAAGGTTGATTTAGAAGAGTTGGTTAAGAAAGATTTTGCCATAAAATCAAAAGTTAAAGTTAATTATAAAGAAAATATATATGAAAAGCAAGAATTTATAAGTCCTGAAAAAGTAACAGTAACTGGTGGAAAGAGTTCTGTTGATAAGATTAATGAAGCCGTTTTAATGGGAGAAGCAAAAAATGTAGACAAGAATACGAAGAATACATATGATATAAAATTTTTGGATTCTAATGGAAATGAAGTGACGGATGTTGAACCGGATAATAAAACAGCTCAATTATCAATTTTGGTAACAAACGGGAAAAGCGTACCAATTAATTTAAAAACCACAGGAACTATGAAATCAGAAGTTACGTTAGATGGATATGAATTAAGTAAAAATTATGTGAACATAGTAAGTGCTAATAGTGATATTTTAAATAATATACAAGCAATAGATACAGAACCAGTTGATATATCTTCATTGCAATCTGATAGTGAAGTAGATGCAAAACTTAAAGTTCCAGATGGAATTTCATTATTAGATGGAGATAGTACTATTAAGGTTAAATTTAAGGTGAAAAAACAAGAAAAATCAGTTGATAGCATAACTAAGAATATAGACTGTAAGATACAATATAAAAATTTAAGTGAAACTTTAAATTTAGAGAGTTCAACAGCAACAGCAACAGTTACTTTAACGGGTACTCAACAAGTATTAGACAATGTTACAGCAAGTAATATAAATGCTGTAATTGATTTATCAAAGGTGACTCAAGAAGGAAGTTTTGAATATACACCTGATGTGACGATTGTTAATACAGATAATGTATCGGTGGCAAATGTTGGAACAGTGAAAGTAGTAGTTAAAAAGAAAACTTAATAATAATTGAAAATGCATCAGAATGAATTAAATGTTATTTTGATGCATTTTTTATAAAAATTTTAAAAGTTCATTTTATTTATATGTTTAGAAGTTCAGTTTTAATCATGATATTAAGTAGTTATTCATTAATATAAATTTGAATAAATCTCTTTTAAATTAAGCTATCTATACTACAAGTGACACATTTATAAGAATTATTAATATAATAATGGAAGAACTTATAATATTAATGGGAGTATGATAATATATGCCAACTCGAAATAGAAATAGTATAGGCAGAAAATCAATAATAGTACCTACAGAAAGGATAAAGAAAAACAAAGAAACAATTTTAATTGAAGTTGCAAAGGATCAAGTTATAGGTGAATTTGTTAATGGATTTGAAGTAATAAAACCTGTAAAAAGATACGGAAAATATTATGTGTTAGTTAAGAATAAGTAATGAGTGGTTCTGTAAATTAGATGTATGTGTTCAGTAGAATTGTAAAAATTCAAATGGAGATAACTTATACATATATCTAATTTTTTTTAATAACGGGGGTAAGTCTGTAGATGATTTTTAGAAAGCGCAGAAATAGACAGTCTACCAAGCAGATTTTCTTGTTGGATAAAAAGTAATTAATTAAATTAAAGAAAGCACCGTAATTAAATATAAAAAATTTGAAATTTGTGTATAATGAAATAGTATTAAATAAAACATATTCAAAGAAGTGCAATTTATTATGTAAGTATGCATTGTATTAATCTATATTTATCATTCCATTGATGAATAGTGCAAATAAAAGGGCAATTCAATTATGAATAGAATATAAATATAATCTTTGACATATTATTTTATTTCATATGCTAAAAGTAAATTGTTTTTGAAGGGAACAGGGTGATAATAGAATGCCTATAAGAATAAATAATATAAATTTGAGTATAGACGATGAATTTGAAGTTTTAGAGAAAAAGATTTGTAAAAAATTAAAAGTATCTAAAGATAATATTAATAAGATAGAAATTATAAAAAAAAGTACTGATGCAAGAAAGAAGAATGATATAAAATTTAATTATTGTGTAGATGTAATTTGTGATAATGAGAAGAAAATACTTTCTAAATTGCATGATAAAGATGTAAAAATTGAAGAGGTTAAGGAAATAGAACAAGTAGTTAAAGGAAATGAGGAATTAAAATCTAGACCAGTGGTTATAGGGTTTGGTCCGGCTGGAATCTTTGCAGCGTTAACTTTAGCAAGGCAAGGATATAAACCAGTTGTGTATGAACGCGGGGAAGATGTTGATAACAGAACTAAGTCTGTGGAAAAGTTCTGGAATGAAGGAAAGTTAAATCTTGAATCAAATGTTCAATTTGGAGAAGGTGGAGCTGGTACATTTTCAGATGGAAAATTAACTACAAGAATTAAGGATCTTAGATGCAAATTTGTATTAGATGAATTTGTAAAAGCAGGAGCACCGGAAGAAATCAAATATGAAAGTAAGGCACATGTGGGTACTGATCTTTTAAAGGGTGTAGTTAAAAATATAAGAGAAGAAATTAAAAGTCTTGGCGGAGAAGTGCATTTTAATTCTAAGTTAGAAAAAATAGAATTTGAAAATGATAAATTAAAGAGCATAATTGTTAACGGAAAGAAAAGTAATTGTGAAGCATTGATTCTTGCAATAGGACACAGTTCTAGAGATACATATGAGATGCTATGTGAAGAAGGGGTTTCAATGGAAGCTAAGGCATTTGCTATAGGAGTGAGAATTGAGCATCCTCAAGAATTAATAAACATAAGCCAATATGGAGAAAATCATAATCATTCTAAGTTACATGCTGCTGATTATAGATTAACTTATCAAAGTGAAAGATTAAAAAGGGGAGTATATTCTTTCTGTATGTGTCCAGGTGGAGTTGTTGTTGCAGCTGCTTCAGAAGATGGAAGACTTGTTTCTAATGGTATGAGTTATCATGCAAGAAATTTAGAAAATGCTAATTCGGCATTAGTTGTAACTGTTTCACCAGAAGATTTTGAAGGAACATCACCACTTAGAGGGATGGAATTTCAAAGACATTATGAAAGTTTAGCATTTAAATTAGGTGGAGGAAATTATAAAGCGCCAGTACAGCTAGTTGGAGATTTCATGAAAGATAGACCATCAACGAAATTAGGAAAAGTAACTCCAAGTTATACAGCTGGATATGAATTTAGAGAATTAAAAGAATGTTTACCAAGTTATGTAATAGAAGCTCTTAAAGAAGGCATTGTAAATTTTGATAAAAAGATAAACGGATATGGAAATGATGATGCAGTTTTAACAGGAATAGAAACTAGAACATCAGCACCAGTTAGAATTCATAGAAATGAAACCCTAGAAAGTACCAATGTAAGTGGATTATATCCAACAGGTGAAGGGGCAGGTTTTGCAGGAGGAATAATTTCTGCAGCTGTTGATGGAATAAAGGTAGCAGAGTACATAATTAAAAAGTTTGATTTACCTAGAAATTAAGGTATGGCTTGATGAAAGTAATCATGGTATTTTAGAATTGTTATTTTTTATTTGCTTAATATTAAATAATCATTATATTTAAATAAAGGTTGTCTCGAAATTGAAACAATTGCATTTATTGGTGTTAAAATATATGCAAAAATAAAATGTTTTTGAGGCAGCCTTATAATATATTTACATGTAATTTATGTAAAAAAATTAATTTCTCAGTAAAAATTTAATTTAATTAGTAAAATCATGGACATTTTGAACTATTTTTTGTTACAATAGTATGTGAAAGAAATATTTTTTTGCACATGATTGACATAAATTTAACAAGGTGAGGTAATTAAGATAATTAAAAATTAATTATAAATACAAATAAAATTTACTAATTAAAATAAGAGGTGTATAAAATGAGTAAAAGTTTTGATGATTTACTATCAAGATTAAAGGAAATTCCAACAAAGAAAGTTGCAGTAGCAGTAGCTCAAGATGAACCTGTATTAGAAGCGATAAAGAAAGCTTCAGAAATGAATATAGCTCAAGCAATATTAGTCGGTGATAAGAAAGAAATACAAGAGATAGCAAAGAAAATAGATTTAGATTTATCAAATTATGAAATAATGGATGTTAAAGATCCAAAGAAAGCTACATTAGAAGCAGTTAAATTAGTATCAAGTGGACACGCTGATATGTTAATGAAAGGATTAGTAGATACAGCTACATTTCTAAGAAGCGTATTAAATAAAGAAGTAGGACTTAGAACTGGAAAATTAATGTCACATGTAGCTGTTTTTGAAATAGAAGGATGGGAGAGATTATTCTTCTTAACAGATGTAGCATTTAATACATATCCAGAATTAAAGGATAAAGTAGGCATAATAAATAATGCGGTTTCAGTTGCACATGCATGTGGAATAGATGTTCCAAAGGTAGCATCAGTATGTCCAGTTGAAGTAGTAAATCCAGGAATGCCATCAACACTTGATGCAGCATTATTAGGAAAAATGTCTGATAGAGGACAATTAAAAGGATGTATAGTTGATGGACCATTTGCTTTAGATAATGCAATATCAGAAGAAGCAGCTCATCATAAAGGTGTTACTGGTCCAGTTGCTGGTAAGGCAGATATATTATTATTACCAACTATAGAAACAGGAAATGTAATGTATAAGACTTTAACATATTTTGCAAAATCAAAAAATGGTGGAATATTAGTAGGTACATCAGCTCCAGTTATCTTAACTTCAAGAGCGGACTCATTTGAAACAAAAGTTAATTCAATTGCTTTAGCAGCATTAGTTGCAGCAAAAAATAAATAATTAATTGAATTTAAAGGGGGATTTACTATGTCATATAAATTATTAATAATTAATCCAGGCTCAACATCAACAAAGATTGGTGTTTATGAAAATGAGAAGGAATTGTTTGAAGAAACATTAAGACATACAAATGAAGAAATAAAGAGATATGATACAATATATGATCAATTTGGATTCAGAAAAGATGTTATTTTAAAAGTTCTTTCAGAAAAGAATTTTGATTTAAAGACTTTAAGTGCAGTTGTTGGTAGAGGTGGAATGCTTAAACCAGTAGAAGGCGGAACTTATGCTGTTAATGACGCTATGGTTGAAGATTTAAAAGTTGGGGTTCAAGGTCCACATGCTTCAAACCTTGGCGGAATCCTTGCAAGATCAATCGGAGATGAATTAAAAATACCTTCATTTATAGTAGACCCAGTTGTTACTGATGAATTAGCAGATGTAGCTAGATTATCAGGAACTCCAGATATTCCAAGAAAGAGTAAATTCCATGCTTTAAATCAAAAGGCAGTTGCTAAGAGATATGGTAAGGAAAGTGGAAAAGGATATGAAAATTTAAATCTTGTTGTTGTTCACATGGGTGGAGGAGTTTCAGTTGGAGCTCATAATCATGGAAAAGTTGTAGATGTGAACAATGCTTTAGATGGAGATGGTCCATTTTCACCAGAAAGAGCTGGTTCAGTACCTGCTGGAGATTTAATAAAGATGTGTTTCAGCGGAAAGTATAGTGAATCAGAAGTATACACTAAAGTTGTAGGTAAGGGCGGATTCGTAGGATACCTTAATACAAATGATGTTAAAGGAACTATAGACAAAATGGAAGCAGGAGATAAAGAATGTGAAAAAATTTATAAAGCATTCCTTTATCAAATAACAAAAGCAATTGGAGAAATGTCAGCTGCATTAAATGGTAAGGTTGATCAAATAATACTTACTGGTGGAATTGCATATTCACCAACATTAGTTCCAGATTTAAAATCAAATGTTGAATGGATAGCTCCAGTTACAGTATATCCAGGAGAAGATGAATTATTAGCTTTAGCTCAAGGTGCTATAAGAGTTCTTGATGGAGAAGAAGAAGCTAAAGTATATTAGAATATATATGTTATATAAAAAATGACCAATTAAAGATGTATTATCTGCTTTATATTAGATAATGAATTAAAATATAGGAATTTATTAGATGATTTTACACGTACAAAATTGCATAAAATAAAAGAAGCATATTGATTTTTATTGTTTTGAATATGATTAATTAGCTGTCTTAAAATAAATTTTGGTTAAAATATACTGCATGTTTTAAAAATAGAACAAGCAGTATATTTAATTAATTTTTATATTTTAAGACAGCTTTTTTGTATTTAAAATTGTTAATTAGACAACGTCATTAAACTATATAGACATTACAATAATAGAGGTTTCTGCTAAAAATGAGTTGTGAAATTTGTTGATGAAATGTATTTTCATTCTTTAATTTGATTAGGAAAAATGCAGGAATGGGATAAAGCCTCGTTTATAAAGTTCCAACGAATTTTCATAGTTCTGTGAAACAAAAATGTATTTGAGTTCGGTAAGTTGCAAAATAAGTTTAAGTTGCAAAATATTTATGTATAAAAATAACTTGAATTTACATGTTATAAAATATATAATACCTCAAAATAGATAAATAAAAGATTGATATATTATGTTTTTAAACTTATAGTAAATATATATTCAAATGAAGTTATTAATACATATATGTTGTACAAATATACAGAGCAAAAAATAATAAAATTAATTGGGGTAAGTTATGGAAAGATTTAATTATATTTTGAATGATGAAAAATACATAGATTATTTGAAAAGAAATAAAAAATTTGAAGAGAATAGAAGATTTTGTAGACATAATCTTGAACATTTTTTAGATGTTGCGAGGATTGCTCAAGAGATAAATTTAGAAGAAAATTTAGGATTTAAAAAAGAAATTATATATACCACTGCAATTTTGCATGATATAGGAAAGTCATTTCAATATGAAAATGGAACACCACATGAAATAGCGTCTTGGGAAATTGCAAAAGAAATTTTAGAAAATTATAATTTTAATGAAGAAGAAATTGAGTTGATAGAACAGGGAGTACTAGGTCATAGGAATAAATTAAGTGATGGATTTTCATTACTTATATATAGAGCAGATAAATTATCTAGATTATGTATTTCTTGTAATGCTATAGATGAATGCAAGTGGAGCAATGAGAAGAAGAACTTCAAAATATATTATTAGGAGGCTTTATATATAATGAAAATAGGCAATAAAGAATTTAAAATTGGTGAAAGAACATATATTATGGCGATATTGAATTTTACTCCAGATTCATTTTCAGATGGGGGAAAATTTAATACAGTGGATATTGCTATAGAACATGTGAGAAAGATGATAGAGGATGGAGCAGATATAATAGATGTAGGGGGAGAGTCAACTAGGCCAGGTTATACATTAATAAGTGATGAGGAAGAGATAGAAAGAGTCGTACCAATAATAAAAGCTATAAAAGAAAATTTTGATATTTGCGTATCGATAGATACATATAAAGCTAGAGTAGCTGAAAAAGCATTAGAATCAGGTGCTGATCTTATTAATGATATATGGGGATTTAAAAAAGATAAGGACATGGCAAAGGTTGCAGCAAAATACAATGTACCTTGTTGTTTAATGCATAATAGAGAGAATAAAGAATATAAAGATTTGATGGAAGATGTATTGGATGATTTAAGGGAATGTATAAAAATTGCTAAAGAAGCTGGAGTAAAGGATGAAAATATAATACTAGATCCGGGTATAGGATTTGGTAAAACTTATGAGCAGAATTTAGAAACTATGAATAACTTAGAGAAATTTAAAGAACTAGGATATCCAATACTACTTGGAACATCAAGAAAATCAATGATTGGTCTTACTCTAGATTTACCAGTAGAGGAAAGAGTAGAAGGAACTATAGCTACAACTGTTATTGGAATAATGAAGGATGCTTGTGATTTTGTCAGAGTTCATGATGTATTAGAAAATGCAAGAGCAGCAAAGATGACTGATGCAATTGTAAGAAGATAGGTGGATGAGTTTTGGATAAGATGTATATAAAAGATTTAGAATTATTTGGATACCATGGAGTTTTTGAAGAAGAGAAGAGATTAGGTCAAAAATTTATAATATCCTTAGAATTAGATTTAGATTTGAAATTTGCAGCAAGAACTGGAGATTTAACAAAATCAGTTCATTATGGAGAGTTATGCGAAAAGGTAGAAAATGAATTTTTAAAGGAAAGCTATGATCTTATAGAAACAGCAGCTTTAAATTTAGCAGATTTTATTTTAAATGAGTATAAGATAATAAATGGAGTGAAAGTGTTTCTTAAAAAACCATGGGCACCTGTAAAAAAACACTTAGATACTGTAGAAATAATGATAGAAAGAAAAAGACATAAGGCATATATAGGGCTAGGATCAAATATAGGGAACAAGGAAAAAAATCTAAATGATGCAATACATAAAATATCAGAGCAAAAGAATATAATAATAACAAAGAAATCCACGTTCATTGTGACAGAACCATGGGGATATTTAGATCAAGAAGAATTCGTAAATGGGGTTGTAGAAATTGAAACAACACTAGAACCAGAAGAACTTATGGATTTGTTACTTAAAATTGAATTGGAACTTAAGAGAGAACGATTAATAAAATGGGGACCTAGAACCATTGATTTGGATATACTGATGTATGATGATTTGATTTCAAATGATGAAAAAATAATATTGCCGCATCCAAGAATGCATGAAAGGGAATTTGTTTTAAAACCATTAAATGAAATAGCACCATATCTTCTACATCCTATATTAAACAAGAGAGTGTTTACATTATTAGAGGAAATTCAAAAATAGAATTAAGATAGTATAAGGTATATTAAAAATAATAAGTTGTATTTGTAATTTATATTTTGATATCAGATAAGTAAGTAAAATTAATTTATAGGTTGTGATTGATTTTACTAACATGGTATAAAGAAAAATAGATTACAATAATGCTTGTTAATTTTCTAATATGCCTTATTTAATGTGTTATTTAGTAGTAATTAGGATTTAGTATCATTTTTTTATGTACTTTTATTGCACAATGTTATGTTATACATGTTATATTCAGAAGTTAATAATTCCTTCTGACAACATATGTTGATTTAATTAAATTATAGGTATATTTTTGAAAATAATTGACGAGATTCATATAGTATAGAGTAAAATACAAATTTGGAAAACTAAGTTATATTTGGTTTTGTTATTTTATGCTTTGATTGATTTCAGGGCATGCAAGGAGTGGTATTATGAGAAGTTCATTAAATTTTACAAATAAATTAAATATGCTAGCTCAGATGGAATATGATTCTAAATTTCAAATTTTAGAATATGAAAGCTTAGATGGAGCTACAGATGTTGAGACTGCTTTTGGACTAAATATCATTAGAAAAAACGGAATAAAGTTGAAGCAAGTAAGGATAATTCTTGAGAATAGTGCAGTGAGATTAGAAACAGGTGCTTTGAGTTATATGAAAGGTGATATAGAAATAAAGAATAAATTAGGAGGGGTATTAGAATTAGGTAAGAAACTAATATCGAGTAAATTGACAGGAGAAACTGTATTTAAACCAATTTACAAAGGCACTGGAGAAATATTTCTAGAACCGTCTTTCGGACATTTTGCATTAATAGAATTAGAAGATGATGAAATAATTATTGATGATGGAATGTTTTTTGCATGTGAAGAAGGTATAGAAATTGACGTAACTATGCAAAAGAATATTTCATCTGCAGTATTAGGAAATGAAGGGCTTTGTCAGACCAGATTAGAAGGCAGTGGAATTGTTGTGATTAAGATTCCAGTTCCAGAAAGTGAAATATTTAAGTGTGTACTTATTAATGATACATTAAAAGTTGACGGGAATTTTGTAATTCTAAGGACTGGCAATATTGAATTTTCAGTAGAAAAATCGTCAAAGTCTATTGTTGATTCTTTGACTAATGGAGAAGGTTTGGTTAATGTATATAGGGGGTCAGGAGAAGTTTGGCTTATGCCTACTAAAAGTATATATAAAGATTTACATATGAGTAGAGTTACTAATTCAACAAAATTACAGGATACAAATGATGAAGAAATATAGCGAAAATGTTTATATTCGGGCAAAATTAGAAAATAATAAATCTAAAATGCGATGCTTATTTCAGGTCAGATGGGAAATTAAATTGTGATTATAGTGGAGTTATTGGTATAATTTATTGAAGAACTGTGGTATAAAACAAACAATTATATTGATTTATGATTTGTTTTTTGATTTTGCCTTGTTACTTTGATATATTAAAGTTGTAAAGGGACTTATACATGGGTATAATTATAGAGATAAATTATTTATTATACATTCGCAAAAATAAAGAGGTGGTAAGGTGAGTTCTTTAGAATCAAAAATTAAAAGTAAGGAATTAGATTTATTCTTTAAAGCAATATTAGAACTTGAAGATTTAGATGAATGTTATAAGTTTTTTGAAGATGTAGCTACGATAAACGAAGTTAAAGCATTAGCACAAAGATTACATGTAGCAAAGCTACTTAAAAATAAAAAAACTTATTCAGAAATAGCAGAAATAACAGGGGCTAGTACAGCAACTATTAGTAGAGTTAATAGATGTTTAAATTACGGAAGTGATGGATATAATCTCATATTAGAGAAAATTAAAGATGAGAACATAGATGAATAAGAATATTATCCAATAAATAAACAAGCATTATTGCGATAAATGGTATTAATAGTAGAATTTTTAGTAAAAAGAAGAGATTGTAAATTCTCATGAAAAATATTATACTATTTAAGGTAAAACACATGTAAAAGTTAAAATATGTGTTATTTTTAATGGACACTTTAAGATATGATAATAATAGAATGATTATAAAGCATCCAAAAATTAACTACTCACTAGATTCAGCAGATAGAGTGAGCGAATCAAAGTTATTGTAAAATAATTTTTTAATTAAGAAGTAGTATGTTTTTATATGGTAGTTTTTTTAAAGGTGCTCAACACAATGAAAAAGTGAGGTAAAATTATGGGTAGAATGTTTGGAACTGATGGAGTTAGAGGAGTTGCAAATACGGAATTAACAGCAAGAATGGCATATGATCTTGGAAGAGCAGGTGCATATGTACTAACAGAAGGAGCTCACAAGCCTAAGATACTAGTTGCTAAGGATACAAGAATATCAGGTGATATGTTAGAATCCGCATTAATATCAGGAATACTATCAGTAGGAGCAGAGGCAGTAGTACTAGGGGTAGTACCTACACCTGCAGTTGCATATTTGACAAGAAAGTATGCAGCCGATGCAGGTGTTATGATTTCTGCATCTCATAATCCAGTAGAGTATAATGGAATTAAATTCTTTAACGACAAAGGATACAAACTTTCAGATGAATTAGAGGATGAAATTCAAAGAGTCATAGAAAGCGATTTTGAAGGAGTACCAAGTCCAACGGGTATAAATATAGGTAGGGAAACAATAGAAATATCAGCTTTAGATGATTATATTGAATTTGCTAAAAGTACAGCACCATGTTCACTAAAAGGAATGAAGATAGCATTAGATTGTGCAAATGGTGCGTCTTACAAGTCTTCAGTAAAGGCTTTTAGAGAGTTAGGAGCAGAGGTATTTGTAATTAATGATAACCCAGATGGAACAAATATAAATGAAAAATGTGGATCAACACATCCAGAAGAACTAATGGAATATGTAGTTAAAAAGGGATGTGATATGGGATTTGCATTTGATGGAGATGCAGATAGATGTTTAGCAATTGATGAAAAAGGAACTTTAATAAGTGGAGATTTCACATTAATGTTATGTGGAAGTTATTTGAAGGAACTTGGAAAATTACATGATGATACTTTAGTTGTAACTGTAATGAGTAATTTAGGTTTAGATATTGCATGTAAGAAACTTGGAATAAAGCTTATTAAAACTGCAGTTGGAGACAGATATGTATTAGAAGAAATGATTAAGGATAATTATGTTTTAGGTGGAGAACAATCTGGGCATATTATATTCTTAGATTATAATACAACTGGAGATGGTTTAATTACTGCACTTCAAATAGCAACAATAGTTAAGAAAAAGGGAGAAACTTTATCAGAGTTATGCTCAATAATGAAAGATCTTCCACAAGTATTAGCTAATGCAACAGTGCCAAACAGCAAAAAAGATTTATATCTATCAGACGAAGAAATACAAGAAGAAATAAAGAAAATAGAAGACGCGTTAAATGGGGTTGGAAGAGTTCTTATAAGACCTTCAGGAACAGAACCATTAGTTAGAGTAATGCTTGAAGGCGAAAATCAAGAGGAAATAGATAAGATGGCTCATGGTTTAGCTGCATTAATTGAAAAAAAATATAATTAATATAAGCCACATTCAAAAAAATAACAAGTACATCTGCCAAGAGTATTTTTCATCATGCTGCGTTAGCAGATTACCCTAATAGACCGCTATGAGGGTAATTAGCTTCCTTGCCTGATGAAAAATAATCATGACATTCTGGACTTGTTATTTTCTTTTATGTACTTATTCTATAAATAAACAACTCAGAATTTAAAATTATGTGATGAATAACCGAAATAAGAGGAATTCTTTAGCTTGGTTGCTAGATAATCTGGATGTGGATTTCTATCAGCAGAAGTTGTACTCGTTCCTGCATGCTCCTCAAACAAGTTAAGGATAAGTAAGAATGAGACAACTTCTACTGAAGAAATACCTATAGCCCAATTATCAACGCAACGCAAAAGAATTTCTCTTATTTCTAGTGTACAATATATTTCATAGTATAAATTTAGGTAATTAATTGTTTATATATAGATATAGGGTTAACTCATTATAATCCACATAACTGATAAATAATGTATTTCAAGCATAAATAATTTTATGTTTCTCAATATTTAACATATATTACTGTAGTTGCTGGATTGGGGTTAAGCATATGATGGTTTATCTATAATTTTAAGTAATATTTTTTAGTTTTTTTAAAAATATTTTTTAGAAATTAAATTTAAATTTTAAAAATTATTATTTTAATTCAAATGTTTAAGTCACAGTCTAAAAATAAATAAGTTTGAATTTGCTAGATAAAGAAAGATAATTCAAGTTATAATTAGATATTTAATAATAATTAAAATATAAATTAAAAAAAGAAAAATTAAAAGAATATATTAACTTTGACTTTCTTTGACCTTAAAACTATAATTTATATTGTAAAAAGAAATAAATCATAAGCCAATATTTAAGGAGGTTTTTAGTATGTTTGGATTGATACCTTTTAAAACAAATAGTGTTAAGAATGAAGGAGGTGTATTTAATAATTTTCTAACAGATTTTTTCAATGATGATTTCTTTTCACCAATGAATGTTAGTAATGTTGGAAGTTTTAATGCAGATATAAAAGAAACAAGTAACGAATACATTCTAGATGCTGAATTACCTGGTGTTAAAAAAGAAGATATTAACCTTGAATATAGAGATAATAATTTGATTATTTCTGCTAAGAGAGATGAAATCATTAATGAAGAAAAGGACAACTATATAAGAAGAGAAAGATCTTATGGTCAATTTTCAAGAAGTTTTTATGTAGGAAATGTTGATAGAAATGCGATAAGTGCAAAATTTGAAAATGGAGAATTACATGTAGTATTGCCTAAAATTAATAAAGTTATAGATAATTCTAATAGAATAGAAATTCAATAATTAAATATATTTAGGAACATGAAAGAAAATAGTTGATAAGTAGTTTTTAATAATTATTTATCAACTATTTTTATTGTTTTAATAAGAAAATTTTTCATAGAATAACCTAAGTAAAGTATGGGGAAAAATAAGACTGTGATAAAATTATTCAATTAAGGAGGTAATTATATGAGCAATGAACCTTATAACGAATATTTATTAGTAATGCCAAACGGTAACTGTAAAGGATTTAATGATATAGAGGGAGTAAAAGCATATATAAATAATTATTATGAAAGAAGATTAGATGATGTTTTTCATAAAGATGGATATAATGATGCTACTGAAACAGGTGGAGATGAATGTAGATTAAATGTATTCACTCAATTAGGTGTTGAAGAAGGAAAATGTGAAATATATAAAACAGAAGAATTTATTAATATGATTAATGAAGAGATGACTTTTGAAGAAGATAGGGCAGAAATAGTTTCAAAATTATCAGAAGCAAAAATGGATTTTAATATATATGATTACGGTTTAGATGAACTTTTAGCACATATTCAGGAAGTTGAATATATGGAGAATTTTGGAGATAAGGTTAGAGGTTAGAGTAATATGTTATTTCAATGTTAAAAAAAGGTTATATTTAAATTATTAATTATAATCATCTAAAAAGTTTATATAATTAAATAAAATTCCGACGTGTTGATAAAGTGATAAAAAAATAGGTATATTATTATTAAAAGAGTAATTTACATATATTTTAAATGAGATAAAAAACAATAATGAAAAATATATTACTAAAATGTTGACATTGATAAAAGTCGGGAGTAAAATTACTTCAACAGGAAAACTTAATAGGTCCTTAAGCAATTAAATGCGAAGATGGAGAAGGTTATCTAGTAGATAAGTTGCAGAGAGTCGATGGTTGGTGAGAATCGATACTTTAGCTTTATAATTATCCCTCCTGAGCAAAGTCCAGAAAGAGAAAAAAATATTTCTTGAGTAAAAGATATTCGGTGTGCATCCGTTATATGCAAGGGTTTGTTAGAACCTAGTGATATTTGTAAGGCGGAATTTTATCCCACTTCTTATGATTTATATCATTAAGGGTGGATTTTTTTAACCATTTTTAAGGGGGCTAGTTAATGGGAAAATATATATTATCTGTTTTAGTTAAGAATTCATCAGGAGTTCTAAGTAGAGTTAGTGGTTTGTTTTCTAGAAGAGGATACAACATTGATAGTTTAACTGTTGGCAGTACTGAGGATAATTCTATTTCAAGAATGACTATTACTCTTATGGGTGACGATGATGTTTTGGAACAGGTAAAAAAACAATTAGATAAGCTAGAAGATGTGATTAGAGTTGTAAGTTTTAAAGTTGATGAATGTGTATATAGAGAGCTTGTCTTGATCAAGGTGAGAGCAAACGCAGAAAATAGAGCTGCTATAAATGAGACAGTAAAGATTTTTAGAAGTAAGATAATAGATTTATCAACTGATACTTTAACAATTGAATTGACTGGGGATGAAAGCAAAATATCAGCACTGATAAATTTGATGAAGGAATATGGAATTGAAGAATTGGTGCGAACAGGGGTTACTGCACTCCAAAGAGGGGAAAAGACAATAAATAATTCTTTAAAAGATTATTAATATAAAGCAATAACAAATAAGGCAATAAATTGATTGGGCTAAGTAATATAGATTTTTTAAAAGCAATAAGGCAATGGCAAAAATAAAAGGGGGAAAAATATATGGCTAAGAATCAGGTGAAAATATTTGATTCTACGCTCAGAGATGGAGCTCAAGGCCATGGAATTTCATTTTCTTTAGAAGATAAAATTAAAATTGTAAAAGCATTGGATGATATGAAGGTTGATTATATTGAAGCTGGTAATCCTGGATCAAATCCAAAAGATATGGAATTCTTTAAAAGGCTTAAAGATATTGAACTAAAGAATGCAAATGTAGTTGCATTTGGATCAACAAGAAGACCTGAGATTAAGGTAGAGGAAGATAAAAACCTAAAAGATTTATTATTATCAGGGGCAGATACAATAGTAGTCTTTGGAAAATCATGGACGTTTCAAGTTACAGATATCATAAAGACAACATTAGATGAAAATATTCAAATGATAAAAGATACAATTGAATATTTGTGTAAGGATGGTAAAAGAGTAATATTTGATGCAGAACACTTTTATGATGGATACAAATCGAATAAAGATTATGCAATGAAAACATTAAATGTAGCACAAGAGGCAGGGGCTGAAACAATTGTTTTATGTGATACAAATGGTGGAACACTACCACAAGAAATATATGAGATAACTAAAAATGTTAAAGAAAATATACAAGTAGAAATAGGAATACATAGTCATGATGATATGGGAATGGCAGTAGCAAATTCAATTATGGCGGTGGAAGCAGGGGCAAAACAAGTTCAGGGTACTTTTATTGGTATAGGAGAAAGATGTGGAAATGCTAATTTGAGTGCAATAATACCAATACTGAAGTTGAAGCTTGGATATGATATCTTAGATAACAATGAATTAGTAAATCTTACAAAAACATCTCGATACATCGCAGAAATATGTAATATTACCTTAGAAGATCAAAGTCCTTTTGTAGGAAATTCATCTTTTGCACATAAAGGTGGTATGCATATAGATGCGGTAACAAAATCACCAAAGTCGTATGAACATATCAAACCTGAATTAGTAGGCAATAAAAGAAGATTCTTAGTTTCAGAAGTAAGCGGTAAAAGTACAATATTTCAAGAAATAAAAAAAATATTTCCAAGCATATCTAAAGATGATAACTCAGTTCAAAAAATTACAGACAGGCTAAAAGAATTAGAATATGAGGGATATCAATTTGAAGGAGCCGAAGGCACTGTTGAATTGGTTATAAGAAAAATAATTGGAAAATATAAACCTTTCTTTAAATTAAACCATTTTAAGATTATAGGAGAACAACCTTATGGCTTAGAGAAATTTAGTTCAACAGCGGTAATAAATATAACCGTTGATGGGCAAAATGAAATGACAGCAGCGGAAGGGGAAGGTCCGGTAAATGCACTAGATAAAGCAATAAGAAAGGCACTTGAGGTATTTTATCCAGAATTAAAAAAAGCAAGACTTGTAGACTATAAAGTTAGGGTTTTAGATTCAGAAAGTGCAACAGAAGCAAAAGTAAGAGTTTTAATTGAATCTACTGATGGGATAGAAAAGTGGAGTACAGTGGGGGTATCTCGAGATGTAATTCAAGCAAGTTGGATAGCTTTGGTTGACTCAATAGAATATAAATTAATAAAAGATATAGAGAAAAAAGTGAAAGCATATTTTTAAGGGGGGCACATTAAAATGGGAATGACAATGACTCAAAAAATACTAGCAGCACATGCAGGATTAGAAAATGTAAAAGCAGGGCAATTAATAGAGGCTAATCTTGATTTAGTATTGGGAAATGATATTACAACTCCAGTAGCTGTAAATGAATTTAAAAAATTTGGAACGGATAAAGTCTTTAGTAAAAGTCAAATTGCAATTGTTCCAGATCACTTTACTCCAAACAAGGATATTAAAGCAGCAGAGCAAGTTAAATATGTAAGAGAATTTTCAAATAAAATGGGAATTGAAAATTTCTTTGAAGTAGGTGAAATGGGAATTGAGCATTGCCTAATTCCGGAAAAAGGATTGGCAGTTGCAGGAGATGCAATTATAGGTGCAGACTCACATACTTGTACGTATGGAGCACTTGGTGCTTTCTCAACAGGTATTGGATCAACTGACATGGCAGCTGGAATGGCTACAGGAAAAGCTTGGTTTAAGGTACCAGCAGCTTTAAAATTTGTTCTTAAGAACAAGCCTGCTAAATGGGTAAGTGGAAAAGATATAATTCTACACATAATTGGAATGATTGGTGTTGATGGGGCATTATATAAATCCATGGAATTTGTAGGAGAGGGACTACAATATCTTTCAATGGATGATAGATTTACGATGGCAAATATGGCTATTGAAGCAGGTGGAAAGAATGGAATTTTTCCAGTTGATGATAAAACCATTGAATATTTAAAGGAACATGCAACAAGAGAGTGGAAAGCTTACGAAGCAGATGAAGATGCTGAATATGAAGAAACATATGAAATTGACTTAAGTACATTAAGACCAACAGTGTCATTCCCACATTTACCTGATAACACAAGAACAATTGATAATGTTGGGGAAGTTGAGATTGATCAAGTAGTAATTGGATCATGTACTAATGGTAGAATTTCAGATTTAAGAGTAGCTAGAGATATTCTTAAAGGTAAAAAAGTTAAAAAGGGAATCAGATGTATAGTTATCCCAGGTACTCAAAAGATTTATCTACAATCATTAGAAGAAGGAATAGCTAAAGATTTAGTGGAAGCAGGTGCAGTATTTTCAACACCAACTTGTGGGCCATGTTTAGGTGGACATATGGGGATTTTAGCAAAAGGTGAAAGAGCATTGTCAACAACAAATAGAAACTTTGTAGGAAGAATGGGTCATGTTGAATCTGAAGTGTATCTTGCAAGTCCAGCAGTTGCAGCAGCATCAGCAATAACAGGAAAAATCACTGATCCAGAATTAGTATAGGGGGATTAAGCAATGAGCGTAAAAGGTAGAGTATTCAAATATGGAGATAATGTAGATACAGATGTAATAATTCCAGCAAGATATTTAAACACATCAGATCCTAAGGAACTTGCAATGCACTGTATGGAAGATATAGATAAAGAGTTCGTTAATAAAGTAAAACAAGGGGATATAATTGTTGCAAATAAAAATTTTGGTTGCGGTTCATCAAGAGAACATGCTCCATTAGCAATAAAAACAGCAGGTGTCAGCTGTGTTATCGCATCAACTTTTGCAAGAATATTTTATAGAAATTCAATAAACATTGGATTACCAATTTTAGAATGTGATGAAGCTGTAAAAGGTATAGATGCTGGAGATGAATTAGAAGTAGATTTTTCAACGGGTATTATTAAAAACTTAACTAAAAATCAAGAGTATCAAGGCGAACCATTTCCAGAATTCATGCAAAAAATTATTGATAACGATGGATTAATTGGATACATAAGAAATAACAAATAATGATTAATAAGTAATAAAGAATAAATATGAATGTAGCAATCAATAGTTAACAATTATTATAAAAAAATTGTAAAAGAATTTTTGTGATAAATCTATCTTTAAAGAAATTACGAAATAATTTCAACTTTAATTGTTAATTATTCACTGATAACTGAATATACGGGGGGCGTTTTTATAATGAAATATAATATAGCAGTAATAGAAGGCGATGGAATAGGTCCAGATATAGTTACTGAGGCAATAAAAGTATTAAATACTGTAGGAGAAAAATTTAATCACAAATTCGAATATGAATATGTATTGATGGGTGGATGTGCTATAGATAAAGAAGGTACACCACTTCCAGAAGCAACTTTGGATGTGTGCAAAAAAAGTGATGCAGTTCTACTTGGTGCTGTTGGTGGTCCTAAATGGGATGATCCTGATTCAAAAGTAAGGCCAGAACAAGGTTTATTAGGACTTAGAAATGGGTTGAAGCTTTATTGTAATTTAAGACCAGCAGTATTATATGCACCATTAAAAAATGAGTCACCACTTAAAGATGAAATTGTTAAGAACGGAATTGATATTTGTATAGTAAGAGAATTAACAGGAGGTATTTACTTTGGAGAAAGAGGTACTGAAGTAATTGATGGTGTTAAGAGTGCTTATGATACTGAAAGATATAATGTAAATGAAATTAGAAGAATAGCTAAAATTGCATTTGAAACAGCAATGAAGAGAAATAAAAAACTTACAAGTGTTGATAAAGCTAACATATTAGATAGTTCAAAACTTTGGAGAAGTATAGTTAATGAAATGGCTAAGGATTATCCAGAAGTTGAAGTAAATCATTTATATGTTGATAATACAGCAATGCAATTAGTTAAAGATCCAACTCAATTTGATGTAATTGTAACTTCAAATATGTTTGGAGATATTTTATCAGATGAAGCTAGTATGGTTACAGGTTCAATAGGAATGTTACCTTCAGCGTCTTTAGGTGATGGAACACTTGGAGTATACGAACCAATCCATGGAAGTGCACCAGATATAGCAGGAATGGGAATTGCAAATCCATTAGCAACTATACTTTCTACAGCTATGATGCTTAGACATAGTTTTTCATTAGAAAAAGAAGCAAAGATTATTGAAAATGCTGTATTAAATGTTCTTGAAGACGGATATAGAACTGGAGATATAATGACAGAAGGAAAGACAAAAGTTGGAACAGTTGAAATGGGAGATTTAGTTTGTAAAAAAATTAAGGAAGGGAAGTAGAATTTATGAAAAGTGATGCAATAAAGAAAGGGCCTGGTAAAGCAGCTCAAAGATCATTGCTTAAATCAGGTGGATTAACAGAAGAAGAGATAGCAAAGCCATTAATTGGAATAGTTTCAGCTCAAAATGATATTATTCCGGGACACATTAACTTAGATAAGATAGTTGAAGGTGTAAAAAAGGGAGTATTAATGTCTGGTGGAACACCACTTGTATTTCCTGCAATTGGAGTTTGTGATGGAATAGCAATGGGACATGAGGGAATGAGATATTCATTAGTAACAAGAGAGCTTATTGCAGATTCGATTGAATGTATGGCTAAAGCTCATGCTTTAGATGCATTAGTATTTGTTCCAAACTGCGATAAGATTGTTCCAGGAATGGTTATGGCAGCGTTGAGAGTAAATGTCCCATCAGTTGTTGTAAGTGGTGGACCAATGCTTGCTGGAAAATTTAATAAAAAAGCAGTTTCACTTTCAACTATGTTTGAAGCTGTTGGGTCTTATGAAGATGGAAAAATGACAGAAAAAGAGTTATGCGATTTAGAAAACTGCGCATGTCCAACTTGCGGTTCATGTTCAGGAATGTTTACTGCAAATTCAATGAACTGTTTATGTGAAGTTTTAGGATTAGCATTGCCGGGAAATGGTACTATTCCAGCTGTATTTTCAGAAAGAATAAGACTTGCTAAAAAAGCAGGTATGGCTGTAATGGATATGTTCAATAAAGATATTAAGCCAAGAGATATAGTTACTGAAAGAAGTATACAAAATGCATTAAAATTAGATATGGCACTTGGATGTTCTACAAATAGTGTACTTCATATAACTGCTATTGCAAATGAAGCAAAAATTGATATGAATTTAGATATTATAAATGAATTATCAGCAACAACTCCAGATCTTTGTAAATTAGCACCAGCATCAGATGTTCACATAGAGCAATTATATGAAGTTGGTGGTGTAGCAGCTGTAATGACTGAATTATCGAAGAAAGATTTATTAGATTTAGATTGCATTACAGTTACAGGAAAAACTCAAGGAGAAAATATTAAAGGGATTGAAGATACTGAACATGAAGTAGTTAGATCTATAGACAATCCATTTAGTGAAAATGGTGGTATAGCAGTCTTAAGAGGGAATTTAGCTCCAGATGGTGCAGTTGTAAAAAGAGCAGCGGTTTTACCAGAAATGTTAAAACATGAAGGTCCAGCTAAGGTATTTAATTCAGAAGAAGAAGCTAACGAAGCTATCTTTAATAAAAGAATACAATCTGGAGATGTAATAGTTATTAGATATGAAGGACCAAAAGGTGGTCCGGGTATGAGAGAAATGCTTCAGGCTACAGCAGCAGTTGCTGGAATGGGGCTAGATAAATCAGTAGCATTAATTACAGACGGAAGATTTAGTGGAGCTACAAGAGGAGCATCAATTGGGCACGTTTCTCCAGAAGCAGCAGATGGTGGAATGATTGGACTTTTAAAAGATGGGGATATTATATCAATAGATATTAATAATGCAAAGCTTGATGTTAAATTAAGTGATGAAGAAATAGAAGAGAGAAGAAAGAACTTTAAACCTCTTGAACCAAAGGTTAAAGAAGGATATTTAGCTAGGTATGCTAAGTTGGTAAGTTCTGCAAGCGAAGGAGCAATACTTAAATAATAACAATTTTATAAGAGCAAAGGAGTGAATAAAATGTTATTAACAGGGGCAGAGATATTAATAAAGTCGTTGCTAGATGAAAATGTAGAAACGATATTTGGATATCCAGGGGGAGCTGTACTTAATATATATGATGAACTATATAAATATAAAGATAAAATTCATCATGTTTTAACTTGCCATGAACAAGGGGCAGCTCATGCAGCAGATGGTTATGCAAGAGCTACTGGAAAGGTTGGTGTATGCTTAGCAACATCAGGACCAGGAGCTACAAATTTGGTGACGGGTATTGCTACAGCATATATGGATTCAGTTCCAATGGTAGCAATTACAGGTAATGTAGCGACATCATTATTAGGAAAAGACAGCTTTCAAGAAGTTGATATAACTGGGATTACAATGCCTATAACTAAGCATAACTATATTGTTAGAGATGTTAATGATTTGCAAAATATAATAAAGGATGCATTTTATATAGCACAAGAAGGAAGACCAGGACCAGTACTAATTGATATTCCTAAGGATGTAACTGCCAATAAAGCAGAGTATACTAAGCTAATTCCAAAGGAAATAACAAGAAGTTCAAAATATATAACTGAAAAATCTTTGCAAAAAGCTATAGAGTTAATAAATCAAAGTGAAAGACCATTTATATATGCAGGCGGAGGAATAGGAATATCAGGAGCAACGCAAGAGTTAATTGATTTTGCAGAAAAGATAAATGCACCTGTTTCAACATCTCTTATGTGTATGGCAGCATTTCCAAATGATCATGAATTATATACAGGAATGATAGGAATGCATGGAACAAAAGCATCAAATATTGCAGCAACAAAGTGTGATTTATTAATTACTCTTGGTGCTAGATTTAGTGATAGAGTTATAAGTCATCAAAATCACATTAAAAATGCAAGGATATTACAAATTGATGTAGATTGTGCTGAAATTAATAAAAATGTGAAAGTTGATTCTAGCATTGTTGGAGATTTAAAGATAGTACTAGATAAATTATTACCATTAATCAGTAGAAAAAATAATGATGAATGGCTTGGAAAAATTAATAATTTAAAAGAAAACAAAAAAGTATTAATAAATGATACTACAACACCGGAATTATTATTTGATAAATTAAATTCATTAAATGATGGAAGTTTTGTAATATCTACTGAGGTTGGCCAACATCAAATGTGGGCAGCTCAACATTTTAAGTTTAGAAATGAAAGAACATTTATAACTTCAGGTGGGCTTGGAACAATGGGATATGGCCTAGGAGCAGCCATTGGAGCTCAAACAGGTAGAAAAGATAGAAGAGTATTTAATATTGCTGGAGATGGAAGCTTTGGAATGAACTGTAATGAATTTGTTACAGCTGTTAAGAATAACCTTCCAATAATTCAAATAGTAATGAATAACAATTGCTTAGGGATGGTTAGGCAATGGCAAAGTCTTTTTTATGAGCAAAGGTATTCTGAAACAACGTTAGATAGACCAACAGATTATGTTAAACTTGCAGAAGCGTTTGGTGGAAAGGCGTTTAGAATAACAAAGCCAGAAGAAATAGATGAAGTATTAGAAAAAGCTCTGGATTCACAGGGTCCAGTTCTTATAGATTATTTAATAAATAATGATAAAAAAGTTTTTCCTATGGTTGCACCTGGTGCACCAATTAATGAAATAATAAATGAAGAAGATATTAAAAATAACTAGGGGGTTATACACATGCCAAAAATGTATTATGAAAAAGACACAGATTTAAATTTATTAAAAGGAAAGAAAGTTGCCGTAATAGGTTATGGTAGCCAAGGTCATGCACATGCATTAAATCTTCATGAAAGTGGAATAGATGTAGTTGTAGGATTATATAATGGAAGTAAGTCTTGGGAAAAAGCAGAAGAAGCAGGACTTAAAGTTGCAACAGTTGCAGAAGCAGCAAAAGCAGCAGATATCATAATGATCTTATTACCAGATGAAAAACAAGCTAAAATTTATAATGAACAAATAGCACCAAATTTAGAAGAAGGAAATGCATTAGTATTTGCTCATGGATTTAATATTCACTTTGGACAAATAACTCCACCTGCATTTGTAGATGTATTCATGGTTGCACCTAAGGGACCAGGACATTTAGTAAGAAGAACATATACTGAAGGTGCTGGAGTACCATGCTTAATAGCTGTATATCAAGATGCATCTGGAAAAGCAAAACAATACGCTTTAGCTTATGCAAATGGAATTGGGGGAGCAAGAGCAGGGGTTCTTGAAACTACTTTCAAAGATGAAACAGAAACAGATTTATTCGGAGAACAAGCAGTTCTTTGTGGTGGAGTTTCAGAACTTATCAAAGCTGGATTTGAAACTTTAGTAGAAGCAGGATATGCTCCAGAAAATGCTTATTTTGAATGTATGCATGAAATGAAATTAATCGTTGATTTATTATATCAAGGTGGATTAAGCATGATGAGATATTCAATTTCAGATACTGCTGAATATGGAGATTATCAAATTGGTAAGAGAATCATCACAGATGAAACTAAGAAAGAAATGAAAAAAGTTCTTACTGAAATTCAAGATGGTACATTCGCTAAGAACTGGTTATTAGAAAACCAAACTAATAGACCAGGATTTAATGCAAGAAGAAGAATGGAAGCTGAACATCCAATTGAAAAAGTTGGTAAGGAATTAAGAGGAATGATGAGCTGGATCGATACAGCTAAAGTAGACTAATATTTATTCCATTCAGGTAAGAATATTAGCAAATGCAGAATAAAATTATTGTTAATATGTTTGCAAAATAAAAATACTAGAATAATGGGAGGACTTCCATTGTTCTGGTATTTTTTTATAGATAATTACTTCAATGTATATATTTATTCAACATATCGGTATTTTTTAATACATATAAAAAGACCTATTAGAAAAATAGTTATCAAGGATATAATATTTAAAGTATATGGAATATAAATTATTTCTATCCTTTCATATCCTTTATCTATAATTTTAAAAAAGTATGTTATGATAGGATATAGATGATGTCAATATAATTATGTGTAATTAGAGGTAAATAATGAATTATGTATATATAGTAGAATGCTCAGATGGAACATTTTATACAGGATGGACAAATGATTTGGGAAAAAGAATTGATATGCATTCAAAAGGAATAGGAGCAAAATATACAAGAGGTAGAGGTCCGGTAAAATTAATATATCATGAAGAATTTGAAGATAAAAAATTAGCTATGAAGAGAGAATATGAGATTAAGCAATTTAGTAAAAAACAAAAAATATTATTAGTTGAGGCACACTCAAAAAAATAATCACGGAATTTTGCAATTGTTATTTTCTTTCATGTACCTAATAAAAATAATGTATAAGGGAAAAATACTTTTATAAAAACGTTTCTATAGTGGAAGTTATGAGAAAATTGCACCAGATTAACAATTAATTTTTACTAATGCAGTATTCACTTAATGATTAAGTGAAGAGAGATAGAAGGGAGATATGCATGCGAAAAAGGGCATCAAGAAAAAGGCGAAATAGGTATAAGAACAATTTAGGAAAAATATTTTTGGCTATTATGTTTATTGGTGTAATAATTATTAGTATGTTTATTTTTATCAATAGAGTGTTTTCTGTTAAAGAAGAAAAAAATGTTGCTCAAGAAATTGAAAATCCAGCGAAAGTTGAGAATAAAGCAGAGGAAGAAATAAAAGAACCAGTTAGAAAAGAAATATTAATCTCTTTTGCAGGAGATTTTACTTTAGGAACAGATGATAAATTTGCATATGATAGTAGTTTGCCAGCTGCATTTATTAATAATGGAAGTGATTATTCTTATTTTATGCAAAATGTATCAAGTATTTTTGGGCAAGATGATTATACATTAGTTAACCTTGAGACAACATTGACAGATTCAGATATTAAAGCACAAAAAGAAGGAAACGTGGTTTATAATTTTAAAGGTCCTAAAGAATATGTAAATATTCTTAATAATGCTTCAATTGAAGGTGTAACAATAGCTAATAATCACATCTATGATTATGGAACTCAGGGAGTACAAGATACTATAGGTACGTTGCAGCAAAATAATATAGATATATGTGGAGAAGGGTATAAGATTTTAAAACAGATAAAAGGAGTTAAATTTGGATTTTTAGGTTATACAGGTTGGAATAATAGTGATAATTTTAGAAATGCCATAATAAATGATATAAGCGAATTGAAAAAACAAGGAGCAGATGTTGTAATTCCATATTTTCATTGGGGAATGGAAAATGATTATGAACCAGATTATAATCAACAAAGCATTGCAAGGTTTGCCATTGATAATGGTGCGGATTGTGTCATAGGGTCGCATCCTCATGTACTTCAAAGTATGGAAAACTATAATGGTAAATTAATAGCTTATTCTTTGGGGAATTTCTGTTTTGGAGGAAATTCAAATCCAAGTGATAAAAGAACAGTTATACTACAACTTAAGGTTGACATTGAAGGTAATAAAATAGAAAATTTTGAGTATAAGGTAATTCCTACAATGATTTCGTCTAGAAGTGATACAAATGATTATATTCCAACGCCAGCAACTGATGAAGATAAAAATAATATATTAAAAACATTAAATGAGTTATCACCAAGTTTAAATGGAAACATAAAAGATGACTTCTTTTATATACAATAGAAGATAATATACATATAAAAGATTTAAGTTTATGTGGGTTATAATAATTGGAAATTATTATAAGAGACTTTTTATTGTATTTAAGAATACCACAAGTTTGACTTTTACTTGCGAAAAGCCTTTAGCAATACCTAGAAAAAACAAACTATCTTTGTAAAATTATGGTTATATGCCGATAAAGACCATAATACACAAATATTTACATAATAAATAATATCAGTTAGTATTTGAAAAATAAAGGCATAAGTTTATGTTTGGTAAATCCTTATCATGTTAATAAAGCAAAGCGTATACTGGAAAGTATGTATATAAAAGGAATAACATAAATTTATACTTAGGATTTGTTGAGAAAACACTAAGTACAAATTTATTATGAAAAAAGTAGTAGATAGTTTTGTTTTTATATAAAACTACCTACTACTTTTTTGTGTAATAATTTTCTTTTAAATGAAAATGAGCATTGTTCTAGACATGATTTTAATTAGTTTTAGATGCTCCATTTAAAAATTTTACTATATGATAATTTGTTAGTTTACGGGATCCCATGGATTACGTCTATGAGGAAATGGAAATCTCATATCTCCTGGATCCATAATGATCCCACCATTAATTTTTTGTAATTCTTTTTCATCTAAATCTTTCATTTTAAAAACTCCTTTATTTTATAATATATATAATAAACACAAATAGATTTTTTATGTGTCTATTTATCGCATTATCAAATTAATTTAATATGTTGATTTTTTCTAAAAAATATTTAAAATAAGAAACTTGTCTATTTATTATCCTAGCTTTGACCATCATTCCATTTTTTATATCTAAACTATTTCCTTTTATATCTTTTATGTTAATTGTATCTAATGAACATGTTGCAGTATAATAATTATTTCCATTGTTTGATTTTGCATCATTACTTATATTTTCTAATGTAGTTTTTATAGCTCCATATTCAGTTTGAGGAAGTGATAATATTTCTAAGCTTACATCTTGTCCTTGCTTTATATTAAGAATATCTTCATTATTAATATAAAGATTGACTTTTTTTTGTGTTTGATTAGAAGGAATAATTTTTGCAATTTCTATTCCATTTTGAATGAAATCACCTACATTAATATCTTGAATTAAGCTAATAATTCCATCACATTGAGCTTTAATAATAGTGTTATTGTCAAAACTTATCAATATATCTCCTTCTTTAACAAGCTGTCCATCTTTTATATTTGTATTTATTATGGTTCCATTAGTTCTAGTATAAATATCACATATTTCACCTTTAGGGCGAATTTCTCCAGTTGCAGTAATAACTATATATTTTTGAGCAAATATGGACCATGTTGTTGCTAAAATTAATAATAATCCAATTATATAAAACATATATTTTGAAAAAGAATTTGGATGGTTTTGCATTATCTCTATTGAATCTGTTATGTCTTTTAACTCTTCAATTTTATATTTCATTAACACATATCCCCTTATGTTTTTTATTAATTATTAATTGTTGCTGCTATTTCATCTAAGTTTTCGATTGACTGTCCAGTCCATAAGTTATAATAGTATCCATAATTATTTAATAATTCTTTATGTTTACCCTGTTCAATTACTTGACCTTTATCAATAACATATATTTTGTTACATTTCATAATTGTACTTAATCTATGAGCGATTATTATAGTTGTTATATTGTTGGTGCATTCTTCCAGAGTATTTTGTATTGCTTTTTCTGTTATAGAATCCAAATTAGATGTTGCCTCATCCATTATTAATATTTCAGGTTTCTTTAATAATGCTCTAGCAATTGCTAATCTTTGCCTTTGTCCACCTGAAAGATTGCTTCCTTTCTCTTCTAAAAGAGTTCCATATCTTAGTGGTAAGCTATTTATATATTCATGTATTTGGGCTTTTTTACAAGCAGCTATAATTTCTTCATAATTTGCAGAGTAATTAGCAAATTGTAAGTTTTCCATTATTGTTCCTGAAAAGAAAAATGATTCTTGAGATATATAGCTAATCTTATCTCTTAATGATTCTTTATTTATATCCTTTATATTATAATTATTTAATAAAATTTCACCTTTCTCAATTTCATAAAATCCCATTAAAAGCTTTGCAATGGTAGTCTTTCCTGAACCGCTTTCTCCTACTAAAGCTATTTTTTCTCCAGCTTTTACATCTAGAGTTATATCTTTTAGAACTAATTGTCTTGTACCATATTTAAAATCAACATTTTTGAATTGTATCTCTCCAAGTAATGATTGTGGATTAATTTTTTTATCTTCATTTTTTGCTTTTTCGAGTTCCAAATCTAATATTTCACCTAATCTATCACTTGCTACTAGTGCGCTTTGTAATTGTGGCTGTAAATTTATTATTCTCTCTATTGGTTCAATAAAGTATGCAAGTAACGCATTAAAGCTTATTAATTCACCAATTGTTATTTCATTTTTTAAAATAAGAGTTCCTCCAAGCCATAAAATGCATATACTAAAAATACATTTAACCGCATTCTTAAATGACCCTTGAAGATTGTTTGTATATCCGTATTTAAATAAACTTTTAATAAATTTTATGAATTTCTTTTCAGTTTCTAAGTTTACCTTTCTTTCTCCGTTGAAAGCTTTTATTGTTTCTATTCCTTCTATAGATTCAACTAAATATGATATCAACATAGAATCATCTTGCATAACATTTCTATTTACTTTTTCTAATGGCTTTTTAAATAGAAATACTAAAATAAAGTATATGAATATAGGTATTAAACAGGTTATAAATAATTTTGCACTTTGCATATATAAAATTATTCCACCAGCAATGGCCATTAAAAGATCAATCATAATAGTCAATGTTGCAGATGAAATTGCATCTCTTATTTTTCCAGCATCAGTAAACCTTGAAATAATCTCACCTACTCGTCTTGTACCAAAAAAATTCATTGGTAAGTTAATAACATGGTTATAATATCCTAATAGTAATGGAATATCTATATTTTGAGACATATATAAAAGTAATAAACTTCTAAAAAACTCAGTTATAGTTTTAAATATAGCTAATACAATCATTGCTATAGATACTGTGATTAAGCTTCCATGTAAGTTACTTGGAAGTATATCATCTATTAAAAATTTAAAATAAAATGATCCTATAATTCCTAGAAGTGTTATCAATATGGATGATATAAAAACATTTGCTAGAAGATTCTTTTGAACTCTAATTAATCCCCAGAATCTCTCAAATAGTCCTTTAGTTTCATCACCCTTTTTAAATGAAGGTGTTGGAACCATTAGAATTAAAACTCCAGTCCAAATTTTAAAAAACTCCTCAGGTGTATATTTAATAATGCCATTCCCAGGATCTGCAATTAGAATTTCATTTTTAGAAACCCTATGTATAACAACATAATGCATTAAAGTGTCATTAATAATAACATGAGCTATTGAAGGTTTTGGGAATTCTTCAAATATATCTTCTGGTTTAGATACTTTTACCCCTTTAGCGGAGAAGCCTAAGATTTCAGCTGCTTTTACAATTCCATATGCGGAAGTACCTTGTAAATCAGTTCCAGAAATCTCTCTTATTCGAGATATAGGAATTTTTAATCCATACTGTTTTGAAATAGTTGCTAAACAAGCAACACCACAATCTTTCATATCATGTTGTTTAATGCAATAATATTTTTTTATTAAACTGAACGTTTTTATTCCTCCTTTTATAATGAAAATGAAATTAGTTAAATGGAAATAAATTATTTACATAAACTAACTAATAAAAATATATACACTATATTATGTTACAATTCAATAATAATTGCTTAAAAAGTAAATTATTAGCTATAAACGGAATTATCAGCCAAAATAATACAAATATTAACTAAAATTTCGTTTAATGTATAATTCTTTACGTTTAGATGAATATATATTTACATATTATATATATTATGTAAGTGCAGAAGATGAATTTTATGACTGAATAGTTATAAAATATTTATAATTAAATGGAGATCTTCCAAGGAAAATCTCCATTTATCTAAACTTAAAAAAATATATATTAAAAGCAAATATACTACATATTTCTATTATTAATTAAAATATTTCTTTTTATTACGAATGATATACTTTTTATGCTAATATTATTGAATTTTTACAAGGGATAGTGTATATATTTTTATGTCAGCTAACTTTATATATAGATTATGATTTGATAAAAGATACTATACTTAATATATAAATAACTAATTGAAATAAGAAAGGATTTAAATTACTAAAAGATAATTGTGGAGATTTATCTCTGAAATTATAGATAATATTATAGATAAACTTTTTAGTTTTTAATTACGCCTTAATAACTCCAAGTGTTTAAGAAAAATTTAATGTTCTTTTACACTTATATTAAATTAAGAATGTTATACTTAATTACATAATAAACTTATTTTGTGTAATCTATGGATTAAATAATGGTTGAAATAGGAGGAAGGTTAAGAAGAAGCTAAAAAATATCAAAAATATTTTGGTTATTTATATTATTCATAGATTAAAAAAGTTATGAAAAATGGGGGTAAATTTTAGAATGCTAAAATTGAATATCAAAAAATTAAAACCTAAAGGTATAAGTTCTAATACTTTAAAACCAAAAAGGAAATTAAAGGAAAAAGTGATGCTTTTAATTATTGCATTTATAGTAATTATAGCTTTTATAATAGGTAAAGTAATTATGCCTAAGCCATTACCAAGTGCTAAATGCACGACTTTGTCAAAAGGAGAAATTGTAAATAAGGTAAGTGTTTTGGGCAAAATAAAAAGTGAAGAGTCTACTAATATATATAGTACAGTAGATAATGTGATTAAAGAAGTTAATGTAAAAGAGGGAGACAAAGTTAAGGCAGGAGATGTTTTAGCGATATTAGATTCATCAGGATTGGAAAAAGATCTTGAACAACAAACAGCAGCTGCTGACGCAGATGATGCTAGTATTAGAGCCGATATTGATTCTACAAAAAAGGCATATGATGATGCATTACGATTACATGATGAAAGCGTGAATTCGGAAATAAAAAATGCTGAGGAAGCTTTAAGAGTAGCAAAGATTAATCTTGATGATAAAAATAAAATATATGAAAAGAATAAAACACTGTTTAGTGCAGGAGCAATTACAGAGAGCGATTTAGATAAAACTAAAATAGATTTTGAGACTGCAAGTTCAGATTATGAAAAAGCAAAAGTATCATTAGAAGATTCTAAAGCTAAATCTGACCAAGCATTAAATACAGCTAAAAGTAGTTATGATACAGCACAAGCAAAAGGCAGTGATAAAAGTAAGCGTATTGGAATTGAAAAATTAAAACAACAATTAGACAATTGTACAATTAAAGCTACTACCGATGGTACTATTACAAATGTAAATGCTGTTGTAGGAAATCCAGGTAGTGGAGTTTTATTTCAAATTGAGGACTTGGACAATATGGAAGTAACTGTACCAATTAAAGAAGTTGATATACCAAATGTTAAGTTAGGGCAAAGAACTGAAATAAAAACAGATGCAACTGGAGAGGAGATTATTTCTGGAGAAGTAACGAGTATTAATCCAGTTGCAGGAAAGGAAGTTATGCCTCAAAGTCAGGGTAAGTCAGGCAGTGGCATGCAACCTCAATCTCAGGATACAAGTTCAGATTCAGGATTTGAAGCTAAGGTTAAAATTAATGACAAGAACGAAAATATGAGAGTAGGAATGAGTGCAAGAGTAAATATTATTACAAGTGAAAAATCAGACATTTATTCAGTGTCATCAGAGAATATAGTTGGAGATGGAGATAATAAAAGTATATATGTAGCAGAAAAAGATGGTCAAAAACCAAATGAGTATATAATTAAGGAATTACCAATAAATACAGGACTTGAGTCTGATTTCAATATTGAAATTTCAGGTGAAGGAATTTCTGATGGAATATTCGTAATTGATGATCCTTCAACATATAAAGTTGGAGATAAAATCCAAATAAAAGAAGGGTGAGTTCTTTGAGTGAAAATGTAATAGAAATGAAGAATATTGTTAAAAGTTTTTATATTGGGACTCCTAATGAGTTGAATATACTTAAGAATATAGATATAACAGTAAAAAAAGGTGAATTTGTATCAATAGTTGGAACATCTGGTTCTGGTAAAAGTACTTTGATGAATATAATAGGAGCTCTGGATAGACCAACTTCTGGAACATATATTTTAGGTGGTACAGATGTTAATGAACAAACAGATAATGGATTGTCAGAAGTAAGAAATAAGAAAATAGGTTTTGTATTTCAAACATATAATTTAATACCAAGAAGTTCAGCTTTGAAGAATGTTGAATTGCCAATGCTGTACTATGGAATGAATAGACATGAGAGAAAGGAACGGGCAGAGCAACTTTTAGAACTAGTTGGAATGAAAGATAGAATGAAACACCAGCCAAATGAATTGTCAGGAGGACAGAAGCAAAGGGTAGCAATTGCCAGGGCGCTTGCCAATGATCCAAGTATAATACTTGCAGATGAACCAACTGGAGCACTTGATTCAGTAACAGGGAGGCTTGTTATGGATTTATTTCATAAGGTACATGAAGTAGAAGGCAAGACCATAGTTCTTATAACTCATAACTATGAACTTGCAGAAGAAACAGAGAGAATTATAACATTAAAGGATGGAAAGATAGTAGCAGAAGAGTATAATGATAAGTATATAAGAAGATTTCCAAATGGTGAAAAGATATGTTTATAAAGGAGAATATATTACTTGCAATAGCAGGTTTAAAATCAAGTAAAATGCGTGCGCTATTGACAATGCTTGGAATTATAATAGGAATATCATCTGTCATAGCAATTTTTTCCATTGGAAATGCAATTACTTCTACAGTTTCAAGCGAATTGGATAAATTAGGTGGCAATAATATGTCTGTTCGGATAAAAGAAAAAAGTGAAGACAATGATCAAGGAGAAAGCAGATCAAGTAAATCACTAGAAGATAGAGATCTTATTTCTTTGGATCAAATAAATTCAATTCAGCAAACATTTTCGGATAGAATTAGCAGTATAAGTATAGAGACAGATTCGGGAAATGGAAAAGTAAAGGATGGATATTTATATAATAATATAGCTGTTACAGGAGTAAATGACGGATATAAGGATGTTAATGGTGTCAAATTAATTAATGGAAGATTTATTTCTGACAAGGATATTAAAGGAATGAAAAAAGTTGCTGTAGTTTCGGATAAACTTGTTAATAATATGTTTAAGGGTAAGAATAATCCTTTAGGTAAAGAAATTAAAGTTTATATAGAAGGTAACATCGAAACATATGTTGTTATAGGGGTATATGAATATGAGCCCCCTTCTTTTCTTGAAGGGGGAGGAACTGCTACAAAAGAAAAAGATATACAAACTAATTTATATATTCCTATAACGACAGCAAAAGCAGGAGAAGAATATAAAAATTATTATAGTTTCATGATTAAGCCTAATACGAATACTGATTCAGAAAAGCTTATGAAAGATATGAAAAAATATACAGATAAATTATATAAGGATAATAAAAATTGGACATTAGAAGTTAGGAACTTTAAAAATCAAGCACAATCATTTACAACGATACTTAATTCAATATCATTGGGTGTATCTGTAATTGCAGCTATAGCTTTACTTGTAGGTGGAATAGGTGTAATGAACATAATGCTTGTATCTGTTACAGAAAGAACAAGAGAAATAGGAACAAGAAAAGCTCTTGGGGCTAAGAGTATTCATATAAAAATGCAGTTTATAACGGAATCAGTTATAATATGTACAATTGGTGGAATTATAGGAATGATACTTGGAATTGGAATGGCGGCAATTACATGTAAATGCTTAAAGTTACCAGTATCTGTATCTGCTCCGATAATTTTAATAAGCTTTACATTCTCAATGGCAATTGGAGTATTCTTTGGGTATTACCCTGCTAAAAAAGCAGCCAGCCTTGATCCAATTGAAGCATTAAGATATGAATAATAAGGCACATTCAAATAAATATGGAGAGATAATTAATTTAAATGAAGTTAATATTTCTTATTAATCTAAGGCACAATCAAAAATAATAGATCAGTATGCTTCCATATTTTACGTCATGCTTCATCAGTAAATTTAGCTAATAGAGCCACTATGAGCTGAATTCATCTCCTTGTCTGACAATAAATATGCACCGTATCTTTGGTCTATTATTTTTTTGCTTATAATTAATTACATAGAAAGTCGATAAATTTACTAAAAAATGTTGACATAAAGGTTTTATCAAGTATAATTAATAGTGACAATTAAATATTTAGATAAGTTAATCTTATTAAGAGTGGTGGAGGGACCGGCCCTATGAAGCCCAGCAACCTGAAAAAATCTTCATTTAAATTTTTTCGTTGGTGCTAATTCCTGCAGGAGAAATCCTGAGAAATGAGAGGAAAATTAAGTTTCATTAAAACTTATTATTATGACTATTTTGTCACTTCTTATTTCGAGAAGTGACTTTTTTATTTGCAAAATTAATATAATTTTTAAAGTTACAATTAATTTTGAGTGTTTGAATTTTATCTTTGGAACTATAAAACTAAATATAAAATAAGGCACATTCAAATAATAAAAAACAATTTAGGTACATATCTAAAATTAAAGAATCAAGTAAATAGAGGGGGCATAAAAATGACAATAAAAAAATCGTTTGAAACAATTGCAGTTAATGGAGTATCAGGTGGAGATAGAAGAACAGGGGCAATAAGTTTTCCTATATATCAATCTGCTACATTTAGACATAATGGATTAAATAATAGTACAGGGTATGATTATTCAAGAGCTCAAAATCCAACAAGAGAAGAAACTGAAAAGACATTAGCAAGTTTAGAAGGTGGAAATGAGGCGATAGGTTTTTCAACAGGAGTAGCAGCAATTACAGCCTGTATAAACTTATTTAAGGCTGGTGATCATGTTATTTTATCAGATGATTTATATGGTGGAACTTATAGATTATTTAGTGAAACTTATAAGGAATTTGGATTAGAAGCTACATTTGTAGATACAACCGATACAACAAGTATAGTAGAAGCTATAAATGAGAATACAAAGGCAATGTTTATAGAAACTCCTTCAAATCCAATGATGAAAGTAACTGATATAAAAGCAGTAGCTCAAATAGCTAAAGAGCATGATTTATTATTAGTTGTAGATAATACTTTCTTAACACCATATTATCAAAGGCCATTAGAACTTGGAGCTGACATAGTAATTCATAGTGGAACTAAATTTTTAGGTGGCCATCATGATTTATTAGCAGGATTTATAGTTGCAAATGATAATAATATAATAGAAAGATTGAGAAGAATTCATATGTCAACAGGAGCGACATTATCTCCATTTGATTCATGGCTAGTTTTAAGAGGAATTAAGACGTTACACATAAGATTAGACAGAGCACAAGAGAATACTTTGAAGGTAGCAAAATTTTTAGATAACAATCCTAAAATTGAAAAAGTATATTATGTAGGATTAGAAAATTTTGATGGATATGAATTGAATAAGAAGCAAGCAACTGGATTTGGAGCAACATTATCGTTTAGAGTTAAAGATAAATCATTAATAGAAAAAATACTTAATAATGTAAAAGTAATAAGATTTGCAGAAAGTTTAGGTGGAGTTGAAACATTAATAACATATCCAATTACTCAAACACATTCAGAAATTCCAGAAGAAATTAAGAAAAGATTAGGTGTTGATGAATATTTACTTAGATTATCAGTTGGTATAGAAAACGTAGATGATTTGATAAATGATTTGGATAATGCAATAGGAAAATAAATTTTATGTTTTAATAAGGGACAATCAAAAAAATAATAAATTAGTATACTAGCATATTTGTTTTATTATTTTCTTTCAGGTGATTAATAAGCAAAATAAAATAAAAATAAGAATGGGGCGTTAAATATGAATTTTGGAACTAAATTAATACATGCAAGCGGAGATATAGATCCAGCAACAGGATCTGTAAGTACTCCAATATATCAAACATCAACTTTTCATCAATTTGATATAGATAACTTTGGAAAATATGACTATTCAAGATCTGGAAATCCAACTAGAGATGTATTGGAAAAGTTAATTGCAGAGCTTGAAGGCGGAGAAAGAGGTTTTGCATTTGCATCAGGAATGGCAGCAATTGCATCAGTATTATCGATATTTTCAGCTGGAGATCACATTATAATTTGTGGTGATGTTTATGGTGGAACATATAGAGCAGCAACAAAATTATTTTCAAGATTTAATATTGATTTTACTTTTGTAGATGCATCAAATATTGAAGAGATAAGAAGCGCTTTTAAGGAAAATACAAGAGGACTTTATTTGGAAACACCTTCAAATCCATTATTAAAAGTTACGGATTTAAGAGCTGCTAGTAGAATTGCTAATGAGCATAATGCAATAACAATAGTAGATAACACTTTTATGTCTCCATACCTTCAAAGACCATTAGAACTTGGAGCAGATATAGTAGTTCATAGTGCAACTAAATTTTTAGGTGGGCATAGTGATGTATTAGCAGGACTTGTTGTTACTAAAACTAAAGAACTTAGTGATAGGGTTTATCAAGTGCAAAATACATTTGGTGCTGTTCTTGGACCACAAGATTCATGGCTTTTAATTAGAGGAATTAAAACTTTAAAAGTTAGACTTGATGCACTTCAAAAAAGTGCACAAAAATTAGCAGAGTGGCTTGAAGGAAGAGATGAAGTAGAAAAAGTTTATTATCTTGGACTTGAGTCAATGGAAGGAAGAGAGTTACACTTAGAGCAAGCATATGGTGCAGGTGCAGTTTTATCATTTAAATTTAAAGATATAGAAAGAACAACAATATTTTTAAACAATGTAAAAAATGTAGCTGTAGCAGTAAGCTTAGGTAGTGTTGAAACTATAGTTTCATATCCAGCTAAAATGAGCCATGCAGCAATTCCAAAGGAAGAAAGAGAACAACTTGGAATTACAGATACATTAATAAGAGTGTCTGTAGGATTAGAAGATATAGATGACTTGTTAGGTTCATTCCAAGAAGCAATAGAAAAATAGATAAAGCTTTGGATTTAGATTTATGTGGTGACTAACCGAAATGAGAAATATTTTTGTTACGTAGGACTATGAAAATGTCGCTGAAAGGTTCTAAATAGATGGTTGCATTCACTTTAGCATGTTCCCACTGTTCAGTGTGACAGGCTAAAGTGGAACAACCATCTATTTAGAACCTTAAGCAGATCATTTTCAAGGCCTACTACACAAAAATATTTCTCATTTCTAGTAGATATATTAACCACAAATAAGTCTAATTCTTAAATTGGATATTCATACATGTTCCTTAAGCAAGTTAATGACATGCAAGAATGGAACAACTTCTGCCGAAGAAATCCTACAGTCATTTTCACAATCACCTATTTAAGCTTTTTAAGTACAGTTATAACATTTGATAAAGAGTTATCTAATGTAGAAACTTCGTTATCAGAAAGAGATGATATTTTTTCAGCTAACGAATATGAGAATGCTTTACGAAAAGCATTTAATAAATCATAAGCTTTTTCAGTTAGTTCAACTCTAAGAATTCTTCTGTCGTTAGAATCAGGGTATCTATTAACTAATCCACAATTAATTAAATTATCTATAATTGGAGTCATATTAGATTTTGATATTCCTAAACTATATGCTATTTGAGAAATGGGAGATGAATTATAGTTTAGAAGGTAAAAAACAACTCTAGCATGTGAAGGTGGAATTGAAAGGTCTGAAAAGTGCTCTTTTTCATTATCAAATGTTAATTGAAAAATTTTTGCTATGTCCTGCACATTAGTTATACTATTTTGAATAATACATAAAAAGTCTACCATTGAATCTGCGACTTTGAATAAATTATCTTTATCCATATTGAAACAATCCTTCCTAAGAGAATATATGAGTAAATTATAAACTATTAATAAGGCATAATCAAAAAAATAACCAATTCATCTGCTAAGCCTATTTTTATCATAGGAAGCTCGACTCGCATGCGCTTGTTGAGTAAGCGATTCATACCAAATCATAGATTTGGGTTCATTGCTCATGTCAGCATATTCACCTAATATCCCACTGGAAGATCAATATGTTTTCTTACCTGATGAAAAATAATCATGACATTTTGGAATTGTTATTTTCTTTCATATGCCTAATTTGAAAACAACATAAAAGGTTATTGACTTATAATAGTTATAAAAATATAATCAATATTATGAAATAGTATCCTATGATATTAATAATTTGGGAAATTAATTCTTACATATTGAATATATTTCAAAATATAATTTAGAATTAAGTTTCATTTAAGGAAAATAAAATATATTTTGATTATTATTAATATTAATTAGTTGAAATTGTTGTTGGAAATATATTGGGGTATTATAATTTAATTAATATTTTAGATAATTTACAACAATTTAGTTTATAATTAGTTAATATATATATGATAAACTTTAGTTTAGAGTTATGTGTGTAAATTATTAAAAAGTCAAATATTAAATAACATTACATTATATAAAGTTTAATTAAATAAAGTAGTTTATAGATTTTAAATAGATTATATATTTTCATAAGTAAGTCAAAATTTACGAAGAGGTGAAATAAAATGAGAAAGAACATAAATAAGATAATAGCAATAGCTATTGGAATAAGTGTAATGAGTGCAAATTCTCTACCAGTATTTGCAAGTGAAACAGGACAAGCTACAGCATCAGTAAGCACAAGCTCACAAAGTGTACAAAAGAATATACTTACTGTACAACAAGCTGTAGATGCAGCAATAGCAAATAGTGATAAGTTAAAATTAAAGACTAAGGAAATACAAAAATATAGAGATGAAATTAAAGTTCAAAGAAAAATTAATGATGCAAAAAAGGATGTTGCTGGGGACCTTGATCATGATGCAAAGAAAGTTATAGACTTTCCTTATGATAAGCTTAATATAACAGCAGATCAAACAGAACAAGAACAAAATTTTATGAAAGATCAAATTAAAAATGATATTACAAGTCAATATAATGACATTGTTTCAACTGAAGTAGCAATAGATAAAGCAAAAAAGAACATAGAAATACAAACTACTAAATTGAATAATTTAAAATTAAAGAATCAATTGGGGTTAACAATAGATACAGATGTAACATCAACACAACTTCAAATTCAGACTTTGAAAGATACTGTAACAGCTAAGGAAAATACTTTAAAAGACAAAAAAGATTATTTTCAAGTATTAACAAATTTGAATTTAGATAATTATACTTTTGATCATAGTTTAGATTATAAGACATTTAGAATAGATGGAACTATTGATAAATATGTTTCAGATAAATTAGATGAATATTTTAAATACAATGAAAAGATGTTTAATCTTGCTAAAGATAATGTTGGAAATGTAAAATCTGCTAGTGATTATGATGCAGATGTTGATGATCAAATACATGATTTCAAAGAACCTAATAAAAGTAGCTATTCAGATATAACAACAACAGCTGCTGTTAAAATTAAAAATGCTGATGGAACTACTACTAGTGGAGAAGTCATTAATAATATTTCCGCAGAATCTCAGTGGAAAAGTGCAGAGAGTACTTATGAGTCTGATTTAAGCAATTATAGCGGTTACTTAGATTTAAAATATAGCGTTGATAGCAGTAGAGTTACGATAGATGAATCAAAGAAGACTTTAACAAACGCAATAAAAGGATTATATTCACAAGTGCTTGATTTAGAAAATCAAATTGCCCAAGTACAAGAAAATATTAAGTTAACTAATAAACAGCTTGAATTTGCAAAATTACAATATGATTTAGGATTAACAACAAAATCAGATTATGATAACACTGTGTTAAAAGCTCAAGATCTTGATACAAATTTAAGAACTCTTATTAATAACTACAATATATTAAAAGATAAAATTCAAGAACCATGGTTAGTTGCTGGTAGTAGCAATCAATAAATTAGATATAGATGATTTAAAGTAAAAATATAGAATGCTTTTTAAATATTGAAAATTGGGAGTATAAAATGAAAGTAAGATATCAAATTTTCATTTTAGATTCTCAATTTTCTTTTATTTTTTTATGTGAATTAAATAAAAAAATGTACAAATTTAAGTGAAAAGTAATATTATATATTATAGACAAAATTTTTTTATATGATAAAATATACGCAAGGGTGTGAAATCCATATGGAAAGGTGTGGTAGTATAAAGAATATAAATTTTAGATGAAAGAACTAAAAGCGCCAGAACTTAAGTGGTAATTTAAATTATAAATTTAAATTGTTAAATAAAACTTAGTGGTTGTATTTTTATAAGTGAAATTTAATTTGATAAATTATAGATGAGATGAAAATTAACTATCTTATAATTAGTTTATTGATTAAATCTAAGTGGATTTCTTATTAAGGAAATTCAATTCACATACGTTCACTGAGTAAGTTCGATTAGCCAAATCATAGATTTGGAATCTCACTTAAGTTGACGAGGTTGGGGAGTTATCGAAACTTCGGCGGGTGCCCCACGGTAAAAGGTATCTTTATGCAATCATTTTTGTTAAGATACTGAAAGCACTACCGTTAACGACTGGCAAAACTTTAAAGTGATTTAAAGTACAAATCCAGTTAGGTGTTAAAGCCTTCTAAAGTTTAAAGCTTTAAGGGGTGCTAGGATAATTATGCTCTTTTTTAGATTTAGCTAGCACAGAGATTTAAACTTAGATAAAAATTAGATTTTAATTTATTATGTAAAGAAAAGGAAGGAAGATATAATATGTGCGGAATAGTAGGATATTTAGGAAGTGGAAGAGCAACATCATTTTTAATTAATGGATTATCAAAATTAGAATATAGAGGCTATGATTCAGCCGGAGTTGCTGTTCTTAATGAAGGAAATATAGAAGTTAGAAAATTTAAGGGACGTTTAGCTAATTTAGCTAATAATATAAATGAAAATCCTGTTGAAGGAAATATCGGAATTGGTCATACTAGATGGGCAACTCATGGAGCTCCATCAGATGTAAATTCACATCCACATTTAAACAGCAAAGAAACAATTGCTGTAGTTCAAAATGGTATAATAGAAAATTATTTAACTCTTAGAACATGGTTAAAAGGAGAAGGATATACTTTCAAATCAGAAACTGATACAGAAGTTATTCCAAATTTAATTGATTACTATTATAAGGGAGATTTATTTGAAGCTGTTAAGAAAGCACTTAAAAGACTTGAAGGAAGCTATGCTTTAGGAGTGGTTTGCAAAGATGAACCGGATAAATTAATAGCTGTTAGAAAAGAATGTCCATTAATAGTTGGACTTGGAAAGGATGAGTCATTTATAGCATCTGATATTCCAGCAGTATTAAGCTATACAAGAGATGTATATCTTTTAGAGGATCATGAAATTGCTGTACTTTCAAAAGATGGAGTTAAGCTTTATAGTGAAGATGGAAAAGAAGTTCAAAAAGAAATATACCATGTAACATGGAGTGAAGATGCAGCTGAAAAAGGTGGATTTGAAGATTTCATGTTAAAAGAAATTCATGAACAACCAAGAGCTATAAGAGATACTATGGCTGGAAGAATTTCAATGGATCATGACATTGTATTAGATGATTTAAAAATAACAAAGGAAGATTTAGAAAATACCGACAGAGTATTTATAGTAGCTTGTGGTACAGCTTATCATGCTGGACTTGTAGGTAAAAACTTAATTGAATCTCTTGCAAAAATCCCAGTTGAAGTTGATATTGCATCAGAATTCAGATATAGAAATCCATTAGTTACAGAAAAATCTTTAGTTATAGTTGTAAGTCAATCAGGAGAAACAGCTGATACTTTAGCAGCACTTAGAAATTCTAAAAATATAGGAGCTACAGTTATTGCATTAACTAATGTAGTAGGAAGTTCAGTTTCAAGAGAAGCAGATCATGTATTATATACACTTGCTGGTCCAGAAATTTCGGTTGCTTCAACTAAAGCATATACAACTCAAATTATTGGAATGTATATGATAGCTATGAAATTTGCTGAATTATTAGGTAAATTAAAGAGCGATAGATTAGATAAATTAAAAGAAGAATTATTAGATTTACCAGAAAAGGTAGAGCTAGTTTTAGAAGATAAAGAATTAATAAAAGCTATAGCTGAAAAAGTATATGATGAAAATGATATGTTCTATTTAGGTAGAGGATTAGATTATGCATTAGCATTAGAAGGTTCACTTAAATTAAAAGAAATATCATACATCCATGCTGAAGCATATGCTGGTGGAGAATTAAAACATGGTCCTATAGCATTAATTGAAGAAGGAACAAAAGTTGTAACTTTATTAACTCAAGAAGCTTTAAGAGAAAAAATGGTAAGTAATATTGTTGAAATTAAAGCTAGAGGTGCAGAAGTTATTGGCGTTTGTTATGAAGGAACTAAGGGATTAGAAGAAGTTTTAGATAATGTTATATATATCCCAAGAACTATAGATATATTTGCACCAGTACTTGGAGTTGCAGTGCTTCAATTATTCTCATACTATGTAGCTAAAGCTAAAGGCTGCGATATTGATAAGCCAAGAAACTTAGCTAAATCTGTTACTGTAGAATAATAAAATTAATTGTAAGAAGGATTTTTGTAGATTTATAACAAAGTTTGATTAAAACTTAAAAAGTTGGTAATGCTATATAATAATGAATAGCATTATAGAAATATTAATAATAAGTCATACAAGGCTAGACATTTTATAAAATGGAACCTATGAAATAGACACTTAAAAAAGACTATTTTTATAGGTTCTTTTTTTGTACAATAAAATCAAGTATAAATTCAGTCAGGATGTGAACTAATGAGTAAAAAACTATTTACTAATGAAGAAATTGAATTGTTATCAAAGAATAAATATATATAAAACGTCACAAATAAAGCAATCACGTATACAGATGAATTTAAAATACTTTTTATCGCTGAGCGTAGCAAAGGTAAACTACCTATTTATATTTTTCAGGATGCAGGATTTGATACAGATGTTATTTGGAAATAATAGAATTTGGTGCGCAAGTAAAAGATGGCGCAATGTTTATAATGAATCAGGAGAGCCTGGATTGAGAGATTCTCGAAAATTAAATAGTGTTAGTTCACTAAAACGTGAACTAACCGTGAATGAAATAATAGTTAAAAAAGATGCTGAAATTGCTTATTGGAAAGCGGAGGCAGAACTATTAAAAAAAATCGAGCTGCAAGAAAGGCAGGTGAAAAATAATAAATTAAGTTCAACATCAATATTCAAGATCATACAGAGTATAATTTCAAAATACAGTTATAAAAATATAATTTCTCATTTATGCAAAATAGCTAAAGTCTCTAGATCAGGATATTATAATTATTTAAATTCAAGTAATAAGCATAATTCTAAAGATGAAAAGGATTTAGAATTAAAGCATATAATTTTTAAAGCATATAATCATAGAGGCTACAAGAAAGGATCACTCTCTATAAAAATGGTTCTAGAACATGAATTTAATAGAGTAATAAATCGCAAGTGTATACAAAGAATTATGAGAAAATATAATATTGTGTGTCCAATTAGAAAGGCAAACCCTTATCGTAGAATGATGAAAGCTATTAAAGAACATACAGTTCTACCTAATACTTTGAACAGAGAATTCAAACAAGGTTTGGTCGGTAAGGTATTATTAACTGATATAACTTATTTAACATATGGAGCAACTAATAGAGCCTATTTATCTACGATTAAAGATGCTTCTACAAATGAAATTCTCTCGTATCATCTTTCAGAAAGTCTTACATTAGATATAGCTACTGAAACTGTTAAAAAGCTGATGAGGAATCATAAAAAATTACTTGATAAAGACGTTTTTATTCATTCAGATCAAGGTGTTCATTATGCTAGTCATAGATTTCAAAAACTTCTTAAGAAATATAAAATTGGGCAATCCATGTCTAGACGTGGAAACTGTTGGGACAACGCACCGCAGGAATCATTTTTGGACATATGAAAGATTAAATAGACTTAAAAATTTGTACAACATTTTATGAATTAGAATCAACAATTAATAATTATATGGATTACTATAATAATTATTACAGGTATCAATGGGAAATTAAAAAGCCGGTCCCTGTTCAATATCGGGACCAGCTTTTAGCTACCTAGTCTTTTTCAAAATGTCCTTGACATAGGAATCATTTTAAATATACCTGAGGTAGAACTATGCTTTAATTATCATTGAAAACTGGAGACAAGAAATAATAATTATTACTATTGCAAGCATACCAATGTAGTCATGGAAAGTAGAAACGGTAAAATTAATGGTATTCAACGCAGACACTATCTTGCAAGAGATGAAGACTATTACTAAGGAAGAATCTTATTAGAATGTAATAATTAATTCTTGACAGTTTAAGCTCTCAAGAACACATTTAGGTATTGATTTATTAAAAGTATACTAAATTCAAATTATAAATATTCCAAAAATAACTTGCTTATTTATACTACAAGTTAAAAGGTTTCCTTTTTCTATTTATGCAGATTGCCATTAATATTGGAAGTATTAATGATAAAATGATTGTCCATTTAAAACCACTATCCATAATTGTATTAATTAAATCAAGAATAATAAGTAAAAAATAAGAATATACACCTATGGATTTCTTAAATAAAATAAGAATAATTGCTATAAGCAGTAGTAGTTGTAATATTAAGCTTATGGTCATTTGAGCATTTGTTAGTGGTAGTGTAATGCCTTGTTTAGTAAGTGAAGCTTTTTGTGTCAATAATACTACTGTTCCAAATATACTCGCTATACAAAGTATAATATAAATAATTGATATTATTATTATTCCAGCGCCTAATTTTTGTGATTGTGAATTTTCCATAATAAACCTCGCAATATCTTTTTTGTACATAATATCATATATTTTCATTAATTTCAAATATTTATAAGTTAAGATAGAACAATAGCAACTTTAACACTTTGGGTCTCAGAAATTCCATCGGCAGGAACAAATATTACATTAATTTAATGCCTTCAAGTATTTCTATTATAAATTTTTAATGATAGTTATTATATTAATCATTTTAAGAATCGACTTATTAAATAGCCATAGTATTGAATGCTGACGTAAAATGCTAATATATGTTGCACAATTATACTTAAGTATAAATATATTACAAATTCTTGTAATATAAAAATTAGCAAAATATCTTTGAATAAAATTTAATAAATTGGCTATGTTTTTAAAATGGAACCTATGAAATAGACACTTAAAAAAGACTATTTTTATAGGTTCTTTTTTTGTACAATAAAATCAAGTATAAATTCAGTCAGGATGTGAACTAATGAGTAAAAAACTATTTACTAATAAAGAAATTGAATTGTTATCAAAGAATAAATATATAAAAAACGTCACAAATAAAGCAATCACGTATACAGATGAATTTAAAATACTTTTTATCGCTGAGCGTAGCAAAGGTAAACTACCTATTCATATTTTTCAGGATGCAGGATTTGATACAGATGTTATTGGAAATAATAGAATTTGGTGCGCAAGTAAAAGATGGCGTAATATTTATAATGAATCAGGAGCGCTTGGATTGAGAGATTCTCGAAAATTAAATAGTGGTCGTCCACTAAAACGTGAACTAACCGTGAATGAAATAATAGCTAAAAAAGATGCTGAAATTGCTTATTGGAAAGCGGAGGCAGAACTATTAAAAAAATCGAGCTGCAAGAAAGGCAGGTGAAAAATAATAAATTAAGTTCAACATCAATATTCAAGATCATACAGAGTATAATTTCAAAATACAGTTATAAAAATATAATTTCTCATTTATGCAAAATAGCTGAAGTCTCTAGATCAGGATATTATAATTATTTAAATTCAAGTAATAAGCGTAATTCTAAAGATGAAAAGGATTTAGAATTAAAGCATATAATTCTTAAAGCATTTAATCATAGAGGCTACAAGAAAGGATCACGCTCTATAAAAATGGTTTTAGAACATGAATTTAATAGAGTAATAAATCGAAAGTGTATACAAAGAATTATGAGAAAATATAATATTGTGTGTCCAATTAGAAAGGCAAACCCTTATCGTAGAATGATGAAAGCTACTAAAGAACATACAGTTCTACCTAATACTTTGAACAGGGAATTCAAACAAGGTTTGGTCGGTAAGGTATTATTAACTGATATAACTTATTTAACATATGGAGCATCTAATAGAGCCTATTTATCTACTATTAAAGATGCTTCTACAAATGAAATTCTCTCGTATCATCTTTCAGAAAGTCTTACATTAGATATAGCTACTGAAACTGTTAAAAAGCTGATGAGGAATCATAAAAAATTACTTGATAAAGATGTTTTTATTCATTCAGATCAAGGCGTTCATTACACTAGTCCTAGATTTCAAAAACTTCTTAAGAAATATAAAATTGGACAATCCATGTCTAGACGCGGAAACTGTTGGGACAACGCCCCGCAGGAATCATTTTTTGGACATATGAAAGATGAAATAGACTTAAAAATTTGTACAACATTTTACGAATTAGAATCAACAATTAATAATTATATGGATTACTATAATAATTACAGATACCAATGGGGACTTAAAAAGCTGGCTCCTGTTCAATATCGGGACCAGCTTTTAGCTGCCTAGCCTTTTTCAAAATGTCCTTGACATAGGGACCATTTTATTTAATATAATGTTGAAATATAGCCTAAAAAATTATAGATGGAATTGTCCACCTATAATGCTCAATATATGAATATTACTAATCACTTTTTGGTTTTCTTTTTAGTAGAGTATATTAACAAATCAATAATTGTTCCTACTAACATACCTAAGCTCATACCAATATTTAAATTCCCCAATGCTTTCCCTAAAAGCATTCCTGACGACATTCCTATTAACATATAGAAAACTTTATATTCAATATCATTATTTTTTTTATCCATTAATTTAACCTCCTATCTTGTATAATATAGATTACGATGTATATTATACATAATAATTTACTATTGTTCATTAGATTATAGTCTTGAATAGCACTTATTATAACATAATTTACAGAATATCACACCTGATATATATACATTGAATCTCTATTTTTTAAATCTTTTATTTTGATATATGAATGTGTTACATTGATTTGAACCATAAAGTTTTTAATCTTTATTCTCTCTTTATCTGTATCAAATATTTGAAGCAATTTGAACCACTTAATATAATTGCTGATATATTTTGTTGCAGCACCATTAAATCTATTCATTCATTTTTTTAAATTGCTATGGAAAGGATTAGTATGCTAAATATGATATAATCGTATAAAAAGAAACTTGTTGCTATGCTAATTTCTATAATTTTAGCACTTTTTTTAATAGAGGAGACATTAACCATTCACTTAGCATATTTAAGCCATTTATCCAATGTTTTCTTACTTTTATAGATTGCAGAATTATTAAACTCCGTAAAAGTTTTCTTACAAGATTTTCATATATAATATCTAATAAATATTTTATTATTTATATACAGTGTATTCGGATTCTTTTTTACATTTGTAAAATTGCTTGTTGTATAATTCAGTTATTCATTAGTTCACATGTGATATTATACATAAATAATTTAGTAAAAATGCATTATTTATAATATGATTAAATAACAAAAACTATGAAATATTGTGATTTAGCGTGGTAACACTATTTCAAATTCTAAAAAGTAGAATTTGAAATAGTTAATTATCACAGTAAATATAAACACAATTGGGTTGAACAAATAATCTATACTACCTTTAAGAAATAGTTTTTATAATTTTTTGAAGTTGTAGGCTGCAATTTTAAATCCAGCTCATAATTTTGAGTACAATAATCACCGAATCGGTATAGTATCAATTTTATACATTCTTACCAAAACACAAGGAATAATTTCTATGTCTGCTCGTCTATTTATCATTAATTTTTTCTCTTTGAGTAGATGTATTATAAGCTTTTTTACTAAATCTTATGGTATTAAACTTCTTTGAATATTTTCTTTGGACACTGTGAATTCAAAGAACGTTTTTCACATACTTGGGTCGAATTTAGTTGTATAAGATTTTGGACTTTTTCCTGTATGTTTCATTTTTGACAGTTGAATTTTGTAAGCTAGTTGAAAATATATTTTTTGAATCTTTACGCACCAAATTATTTGAAGCATCTGCTACAACTTGATTTAAGATAAGTATTTTTAAAAGTTGAAATTCTTATGTTGAAGTAACAATTTCTTCAGCTTTTAAAGAAATATCACATAATAATTTAGATTGGTTAATTAAAATTGAAAGTTTTGAATCAGTCTGCAAATCTCTAGTTCTATATGGATTATCATTTTTATGTCTTTTTTCAGGGTACGGTTTAAGTTCTTTAATGATTTGATATTTTAGTATGTCCATATTTGAAATATTTAAATAGAAATCTGTGATTAAAATTTATACAAAGTTATTAAAAGTATTAATTAGTATATAAGGTGGAAAACGTATAATTAACGTAACTATTCAGCTGTAGTAATTTAATTTTTAGTAAGTATAATTTTAGATATGACAAATAGGGGAATAAAATTAACTAATATAAAGGTAAGTATCTAATCGTTATATCCACTTAATCTATCAGTCAGATTAAGACTAGTACTTTTTTTAGATTTCTTTTTGGAGTATGACTCGCTATTTGCGATATAATCTTCTTTGAAGCCATTTGCTAGTATTTTAGCATATCTTTTTTTAAAAGATTCAATTTTATCTATGGTTAAAGAGTTACCTGTATTCCAAGATAAATCTGATTCTTTTTTTATTTCTAGCAATAAATTTTTCATTGAATGTGACAATTTTTGATTTTCTAACTCAGATATGCCATTTAACTCTCTTAAAATATGAGCGCTACATAAAGCATCATTACAATTAGAATATTGGTGATAGGTCTTCCAGCAGTCGCCGACTGCTGTTCCGGTAAAATTAGATATAATATTTATATCGTCAACTGCTTCTTTACCACGTTTTTGATGTGCTTCATAATATGTATATATATCATTGGAAGCTAGGTGGAGCTATTGACGTTTTTTATCTATAGATATTGCAGTTTCATCAAAATGAACAGCACCTTGAGAATTAATTATTGAGTTTTTTATATTGCCCTCAACGTTTTTTTAGTTCTCATGGCAGTATTAATTAAAATTAATCATTGTTTCTTGACTAAACTAATACGAAACATATCAAAAATTAATTCTGAACCCCTTTTATATGGAGTCAGCTGATATTGTGTTAAATAAACTGATACAGCTATTACTTTATATCCATATTGAACACTATTAGTTATTCCATTAGGAAATTTACCGATATTTCTTCTTTTACATTTTGAACATTTTTTACTTCTGCTCTATGCTCAATAACTTTAACTTTTATCTCTGGTATATCCATAACTTGGCGAATAGTATGTCTTTCTGGAGATACATCTTGTAAGGATTCTCCACAAATATCACATTTATATACTGTATATATTATTCTTTCATCTGGATTATCACTAAGTTGAAGAGTTTTACCTTCATGACCTTTCTGCCCCCTTGAAGTTTTACCAGATTTAATTCTTAAACTTTTAGTTTTCTTTTTGAAAGCATCTACAATGGTGGTTTATTACTATTTTTATTGACTTGACTTTCTAACGATTTTACACGCTCATTTAAAGCTTTATTTTCCTTAGAAAGCTGATCTATATTTGCACTTTGTTCTTTTATTTTATTGAATAATTATTTAATAAAACCTATAGCCTTAGATATTCTTTTATTATAGATTTCAGTGATTTTGCCTTCGCTCACGAAAATCACCACCTATCATTAATTTATACAAGATGTGTTTATAATACCAAAAACTAATTATAATAGAAAAGTTATTTAGAAATTAATGATAGTACTTATATTAAAATTACTTAATGCATCAATAATTACAATATTAATAAAAAATTCTGTTTATACCAGGTTTTGTACGTTTGGTGCAAATTCTATTCAATTAATGTCAGATTATGCTAGTATATAGTTAAATATGAGTTGAACAGTTACTTAAAAGTATTATTTTACAATAAATGAGATAAAGGGAAATGTGATTGAAAAAATAAAAAGCTTATATTGTAAAGTATTGCGCTATTTTGCTTTGATATGTCTGTACAAAATAAATCTAGATTTATTTTTAGAGGTTATTTAAATGATAAGTTTAAGGAAAAATACAAGTGAAGATAATAAAAAGGCAATATTAGAAATAGAGACAGCAATAAAAAACTAAAAATATAAGAGTGTACAAACTATTCTATGTAGTTTTAATGTATTTTCAAGGTTTTAAAAATAAAAGAATTGCAGAGATGGAAGAATTTAAGGACATGCTGTTGACAACTGTATTAAAAAAATATAAGTCCTAAAGATTAGAGGGTTTTAGTGAAGAAAGCACTGGTGCTCCTAGAAAATTAAGTTCTGGTAAGAACAGAAAGTTATTCATGTAATAGCTAATAATACGCCCGACGAAATGGGCTTTTAAGGAAGAAAAAATCAATTATTTGATAATGCTAAAATCGATTATGTTAATTTGATACAACTATTTTTAAAATATATGGAACATAGCTTACAATTAATTTTAAAAGTTTTAGTGATTTAGAGTTGTTATACAAAATTTCATTTAAACAATAAATATCAGTATGTGGTAATTCAAGTGGATAAATTTCTGCTTTTTGATTACAAATATTTTGAGAATTGGAGGTGAAAAAGATGGAAGCGTTAAAAGACATGTATGAAAAAGACCTGTATTTTGAAGAATTAGAAAATACAGATGAATTAGATGCTGCAGGTGTAGGTGCTGCATTAGGCCTAGGATACGCTGTCGGCATAATTATTTATGTTGGCATAGCAACATAATGGAACTGGAATTATTGATGAAATTTACAGAAGGTAAAATGTTTTCTTAAAAGGGAAGGAGGGCTGTGAGATGGAGAAAAGTGATGAATTAGTTTTTGAGGAACTAGAACTTCAAGAAGATCTTTTTTGGGAGTATGTTGCTGCAGGTTCAATAGGTGTAGCTGGTGGTATCGTTGTTTATGTTGCTATAGCAACATAAAATTTAAAAGAAATAAACTCGATAGTTTATGAAGGAGGTGAAAAAGATGGAGGAAATAAAAGATATGTATTTTGAAGAATTAGAAAAAGCTGAAGAATTAAGTGATCTTTCAGATTTTGCAGCAGCAGCAGCACCTTGGATTATTGGCGGAACGTCTGTTGCCGTTGCCTTAGCAACATAATAAATTAATATTTTGTTGTAATAAATAATAGTCCATATGATTCTTGATTTTATATTAAGTAGTATGGACTATTACAATATTTAAAAGAGGAGTAATTATGAATAGATATTATGGTATATTTAAAAAAATAAAGGATAGTTGTCCGGAGTTAATTAATGAGTATCCACTATACTATAAAGAAGCGGCAGACCTTTATGACCAGTTATCTGTAGACAATAATGATGTTAGTTTTGTTATGCAACAAGCATTAATGTTTGGGGGACCTATTCTTGAATTATGTAGTGGAAGTGGAAGGCTGACTTTGCCGCTTTTAAAATTAGGTTTAAAAATTACGGCTGTAGATTTATCTGATGATATGTTATCAAATTTAGAAGCTCAGTTAACTAAGAGCAAGAAATATGCAAGATTAAAAAAAAATCTGACAATAGTATCAGAGGACATGACTAAGCTGGAATTAAACGAAAAATTTAATCTTATTATTATTGGGGCTACAAGTATTAGATTAGTAGAAGATGACTTTGCTGAGTTTTTTAATAAAATGTATGAATTATTAAACGAGGGCGGTTGTCTATTTTTTGATTTTGAAAACATTCCGATTAATAAAAATGAAAATGATGCTCCTGAACCGATGGCTGTAGTTGACTTACCTGATAAAGAAAAGAAATTATCTCTAGTTTGTGTTCAAAGAATCGTAAATCATCAGGAAGAAAGAGCTTTTGTTAACTTTTTGAGGGTAATTCCAGGATCTGAAGAAAAAGTTTTGTTAAGTTATACAGAGTATAGGATATTCGGGATTGAGGATATTAAAAGCGCTGTAGAAAGAAGTAATTTTGGATCATGTGAAATGAATAATATTCCGAATTCGAATACTTACTTTTGTAAAATGGTGAAAAAATAATTGCTTTATATGTAAAAAAAGTTATAGATAGCGGGGAAATACGATGAATAAAAATATTTGTTTTATTGAATTGATAAAAGATGAAAATGGTTTTTTTAAAGCTGGACAAACTGTAGAAACAGCTTGCATTAGAGCGTACTTAAAAGAAAATGAAATTGATTCAATGATATATGTTGACGAGTCTCTTCCATCGATAAGTGATATGTGTGATGACATATTGTCTTTATCAGATGAGATTTTAGTTTTTGTTGTACATGAAGAATGTAAGGGAATAATGAAGGTACTAATATCATGTATTAAGGAATTAGAAGACGTTGAAATTTACATATTAGGGGATACGATGGATGTTGAAGATAAAGATATTATTAATATAAATTCTGAAAAGAAATTAATTGAAGTATTAAAGGGTGAGGTTGATAATACAAATTCTGATTTTTTTTCAGTATCTCCATATGCTAGTGGTATATTACTTACTAGAGATATTAGCAAATATGGTATTTGGATTGGAAGAAGTACCAGGGAATTAAGACAGATTGATGCTATAAAAAAAGATATTAATGAGTTAGTTAAAGCATATTCTGGATTAGCTGAATCAGAAGATAAAGTTATTCCTTTTATTGGTCAATTTATAGAAGATAAAGAATACTTGGAGAATGTTATTGATAAATTAAAAAACGTTAATATATCTTTTTTGAAATTTCTTTTACCAGTACATGAAAGTAATTTTGATGAAGTTATTAAAATGTCTAGATCTATGCCTCAATGTAAGTATTCATTAAAATTTGAAACTGCGTTGGATGAAAATAAGGTTAATAGCCTTTTGGCTTTGATTCAGGATCAGAAAATTGAAGGAATATATTTTCCGGCATCATGGCTTAAAGAGAAAAGTAAATTTATTTCAATAATACATTCAGAATCGATTGATATTTTCCCAATTGGTGAGGTGGATAATAAAGCCTTGAGTCCTGAAACTACTTCAATAGTTTTAGAGAATACAAGATTAAGGTATTTACCTTTCTATAGAGGTTTCCTGAACAGCAAAATTGGTATTTATGGCGGAGACAAACTAGATGGATATGTACATCATCTTGAAGTTTCAGATGAGTTTATGAATAAAAACAATAATGATTTTATAAATGAAATCATGAGCGTAAATTCTTCTGTGTATGTAAAAGATAAGAAACTAGATATTGGAGATGAAAAGTGGTTATTTGATGAAAAGGGCATTGCTAATGTTGATAGTAAAAGTTTCAATAATGTTTCGGATTCATTTTCTAAGTCAAATGTAAACTTAAGCAACTTTATTCAGGTTAGTGATCATAGTTTATATAATAATACATTATCATATGTAAGTGATACTAAAATATATGAAATATCATATAAAGAAGGTAAAAGGAACTTAAGCCATATTAAAGAAGAATTGAAAAATAAAGAAAAAGTAGTATATATATTTAAATTAGTTGATGAAGAAGATTTTAAATTATTGTTGGAAGATGCAGAAAAATATAAAGATTCACATAAATTAACTGATCTTACATTAGCTTATGGATATTTAGAAAATAGTTGTAGGTTCGGATTTTCCTCACAATGTTCTGTATCCAAGATACCAAGAATCAAAATTGACAGTGGAGGAAATATCCGTACATGCGATATGCAGACAGAACCAATTTCAAAAGTAAGTGACTCCTTATTTGAGATTGAACATAATTGCATGATAAAAAGAGAAAAGAAAATTCATGAAAAAGGTTGTTATGACTGTTCTATGAGTTCATGGTGCAGCAAATGTACAGAATTACCTGAATTCATGGATGGAATGTATTGTGAAATTATGAAGAAGAAATCATATGTCTTAGATTATACAATGATTCCTTTTATATACTTTAGGTTAAAAGAAACAAATGGAAATTATACAGACATAATTCCTGATTACGTTATTATTTCAAATGAATATATGTATAATTATATTCCATCAGAAATAAAGGGAGAAGTAGCACCATATTTGCCTAAATTCACTTCACTTTTAACAATTAACGGAAAATGTTTGATATGGTCACCAGCAACAAACAAATATTACAATGTTAGTAGTGAGCTTGCATATATTGTTGAGTTGTTACTAAGAAGAGTAAGGGCGGAATCAATTCCAGAATTAGTTTCTAAGTTGTTAAAAATTGATATAGAAAAGAGTGAAAGAATATTTGACTTTGCAATTAATGCATTTAAAAAGGCTGGAGTTTTATATAGGGAAGTTAAGTAAAAAAGGAGATATAAATATGAGCATAAACCCGGTGGTAAGAGTTAGTCAAAAGTTTGATGAAGGTAATGATATTGGATTGATAACCTCAGGTGAGGATAAATATATTTATGATTCAGATGGAAAAAAGTATCTTGATTTTTGCGGTGGAATCTGGAATATGCCTTTTGGATATACGAATCTAGCTATAAATGAAAAGATTATTAAACAGTTAAATAAGCTGCCATTTTGTAATCTTGTTACCAATATAGCGGATATTCAACATAATTATGCAGTAAGACTTTGTAAAATAATAGGAACAGGGGCGGTATTATATACATGCTCTGGTTCAGAGTCTATTGAAGCAGCTATTAAGACATGTCGTAAGTATCAGGCTATAAAAAAGAGTAGTAGAAAAGGAATATCAGCTTTCCCATTGTCCTATCATGGAACTACTTATGGAGCTATGAGTGTCAGTGGAATTGATCAGGTATTATTAGAAGATTACTTTCCATTATTAGATAATATTATGTGGATTGATTTACCTAAAGATTTACAAGATGAAGATATTTGGATTGAGGTAGTTGAAAATCATTTTAAGAAAAATGCTGAAAATATGGCTGGTATTATAATTGAACCTATTTTCGGATCAGGTGGAATAGTTCCAATTCCTGAAAAAGTCTTTAAGAGAATTCAAGAGTTATGTTCATCAAATGACATTTTATTAGTTGTTGATGAGGTTACAACAGGCTTTGGAAGAACAGGAATACCATTCGCATTTCAAAGATATGGAATTAAACCAGATTTAATTTGTCTTTCTAAAGGAATTAGTAATGGATATCTTCCCCTTGGAGCATTAGCTTTTTCAAACAGAGTTGTAGAAACATTTATTGAAAAGGATGCTACATTGGAACATTTTTCAACGCAAGGTGGAAATTTAATCTCCATAGCAGCTGCAGATGCGGTTCTTGATTTAATGGAACATTATGAAGACTATGAAGTAGCTGCTAAAGGTGAATACATGGTAAATTATTTAAAACAGTTACTTGGGTCTTATAAAAGTATATCAGTAAGAGGAACGGGATTAATGATTGGTATTTCATTTCCTAAAGATTTGGATGCAGAACGTCTTCTTGATGTTTGGGCAAAAATCAGAAAGAGAGGATTATTAGTATATATTTTCTCTAATCCAGGTTACAATCTTGGATTAAGTCTTTTTCCTCCATTCACAAGTACTAAGGATGATTTGAAAAAAGCAGCAGATAAGATAGTATCACTATTAAAGCGTTATCCAGATATTGTTTATTAAAGGTATATATAATTATGTTATGGAGGTGATGTTATGCAGATAAAGCATTTACAAATTGAGCAGGAAAATGAGAAATCACCAATAGGACAAATATATCTCATTAGAAATACTGTGAATAATAGATATGTACGTCTTGGAAAAAATGAAACATATTATTTATTATCTGTTTTGGGTGAAAGTGGTTTTGCAGTAGAGCTAAATTTAAGTGATGTCAAAGAAATGCCCGAAGAATTTAAAACTAAAATAAGAGCTAAATTTGAAGAGTGGGGCTTTTTAAATGACAAAATAAAAGACGTTAAACGGGCTCCCGTTGAAAGCATTAGAAAGATTCATATTGTTAAATTTAACATAGAAAAAGTACTTAAAGTTATATATCCAATATATTCCACGTTTTTCTCTAAGGGAGGGTTTGCAGTCTGGATTTCAGCTTTGTTGGGGGTAGTAGGATATTACATATATGCTATATCAACTTTTGATCCTTCATCAAGTGTTGATGTACCAATATTACACTTCACTGTTGGAAACATAATTTTAATAGCGCTGACAATATTTGCAAGTATTATTTTGCATGAATTTGCACATGCTGTTACCTGTATCAAGTATGGAGGAAAGGTAACTAATATGGGAATAGTGTTATATTATTGTATACCTTGTTTTTACTGTGATGTTTCAGGAGTTTATAGTATTAAGGATAGGAAAAAAAGAGCTATTGTAGGAGCGGCAGGTATATTAACAAATTTATTTATTGGCAATATTATGTTGCTTATTGCAATTATTTTGTCTAACTTTAATATTGTTTCAATCTTACTATATTATATAGCCATAGGTATTATTTTTATCAGTATATATAATTTAATTCCATTTGTTAAATTAGATGGATACTGGATTTTATCAGCTTTATGCAAAGTAGATAATCTAATGGATAAATCAGTAATATTAGCATATACCACATTCTTTTCAAGAAAGAATTTAAATAAGATTAATATGAAGGTGGGTAAAAGAAGAATACTTTCATTATACGGAATTATTGTATTGTTTTTTAATGAAGTGTTCTGGATTTATACATTTTACAATATAAAGAACATGTTTCATTTAAATGGTTATTTAGCAAAAGGCATTTTTGTAACTGCTGCTATTGTAATTTTAGCGGATTTCGTTAAGACAATACATTATTATTATATGGTTATTAAAAATGATTATAGAAGAATTCTAATGATGATGTAATAATATAGGGGGATAAGCGTTTGAATAAAGTAGAGGTAAATGGATTAGTAAAATATTATGGAGATTTTTGTGCGGTTAATGATGTGAATTTCTCCTTTTCAAGTGGAAAATTAACAGCGATATGCGGAAGAAATGGTTCAGGAAAAACAACATCAATCCGCTGCCTATTAGGATTGCTTAAGGAAGATAAAGGTGAGTTTTTAGTTAATGGGTTAAAACAGAAACTTGATTTTAAGAAAATTGGGTATCTGCCTGAAGAAAGAGGATTGTTTGTTAAAGAAAGAATAGACTTTCAACTTGAACTGCTTGCAAGATTAAAAGGAATGAACAAAAAAGATGCAAGAGAATCTATAGACAATTGGATGAATAAATTTGATATAGCACAATATAAAACAAAAAAACTAGAAAATTTGTCAAAAGGAAATCAGCAGAAAGTTCAGATGATTGCAGCACTAGTGCATAACCCTGACATTATAATATTAGATGAGCCGTTTAGTGGTTTAGATCCAATAAATATGCAGTTTTTCATTGATTTAATAAAGAAATTGAAGAAAAATGGAAAATGTATATTAGTTTCAAGTCATCAACTAGCATTGATAGAAGGAATTTGTGAAGATATATGCATAATTAATAAAGGAAAATGTGTTTATTCAGGTTCTATTATAGATTTGCAGAATAAATATAGTTCTGATTATTTATATTTTTCTACAAAATCAGATCTGAAAGGACTGGATGTTCAAGAATATGGTCCATTAAGTTATAGAATAAAATTAAATAGTCCAGATGAATTTAAGAAAAAGCTGAATGAAATAATGAATAGTTCTATTGAGGTAGAAACCATTGGACGCAAAAAGTTAAATCTTCAGGAAATTTTTGTTGAGTTGGTTGGAGATAAGAATTAAAGGGGAGGGAGCACATAATATGAAAGAGTTTAGTACTGTATTTATATTTTATTTACGTAAGCATTTACGTAGCAAAGGATTTATGATTATAACATTATTAATGTGCGCAGCAGCCGTAATAATGCTACTGATTACGAACGGCTTTTTAAATGAATCTAAAAAAGAGAAACTTTATATAGTAAATCATACTAAAGAGCTTAGGGACATCTGGGATAGTGATGTTTATCAGAATGATTCTATGGGAGATATACAATTAGATTTTTCTATGTTAAATAATGAAGATTCAGATAGTGACTTAGTTAAAAAAGCAAAGGATGAAAAGATTTCAATTGCAGTATTTGAAGAAGAGAATGGACAAGTTACTATGAATGTAATAGATAGAGGTAAGATTAATTATACCGATATAAGCCTTCTTCAAAATATTACAAAGCAGATTCTTCAGACAAAGAATTCTATAGAATCTGGAATATCACCAGAAGTTTTAAAAGAGATTAATACAACAATTAATATAAAGAATACTAATACATCCCTTAATGAAGGCAGTGTCGCAGTACCATTTATATTATTTTTAGTTATGATTCTATTTATCATATTGTATTCAAATTCAGCTGTTAATGAAATTGCTTATTTAAAGACAAATAGAGTTATGGAGATATTCTCAACTTCAATTAGACCACTTCCATTATATCTTGGAGTCAATATATCAGCAGCTTTAATTCCAGTTATTCAACTTAGCATCACTGGAGTATGTATTTGGATTATGAATAATTTTGTTAATCTTAATTTTGATAAGATTAGCAGTTCAATTGGAATAAAATTAAACAGTATTGATTTTTCAACATTATTGTTATACATGGTATTTCTTTTATTGGGTTATTTTGTATATTCGTTTATTTCTACATCTCTTGTTTCCATTGTCAGCAGGATAGAGGATATTAACAGTATATCAGTTCCTATTGCAATGATTGGATTAATTCAATATTTTATTGGAATAATTGCATTACAGCAGGATTCTTTAATTTTAAAAATATTTTCATACATTCCATTAACATCACCTTCAGTTATGTTTTTAAGATATGCATGTGGATATGCTGGGACTGGTGAAGTCGCAGTTTCAATCTGTATATTAGTTGTAGTTGAGTGTATGATTGCCTTTTTAGGAGCACATTTATTTACAAGAGGAATATCCTATTATGGCAATCTAAAAGAATTTTTATCAGTAACATCGCAAGTAAAAAAGAGAAATAAAAATATTGCGTAGGAGAATATTATGGAGATTAATTTTGAAGGAAAAAATATATTGGTAAGCGGAGCAGCTGGACATCTTGGAGAACAGTTAGTTAAAGATTACTGCCAATCAGGTGCAGCAACTTTACTATTAATAGATTCACCTGAACATGAAAAAGATCTTAAAAAGATTGAGAAGGAATATGAAGGCAGGACAAGGGTTAAGACATATATTGCAGACTTTAGAAACATAGAAGAAATTATTAAGGTAGTTAACCAAATTGCTGATGAAGGAATAGTGGTAGATGTACTTATTAATAATGCTGGAATAAATATAATGAAAAAAGCTAATGAAATGGATGAAGAAATATGGGATTGCGTTGTAGACGTAAATCTCAAAGGAAGCTTTTTCCTAACTAAGGAGATTGGATATAAATCCTTAATAAGTCAAAAGGGAAATGTTGTATTTATTTCTTCCCAGCATGGAGTAGTAGGAAATGTCATGCGTACAGCATATTGTTCGAGCAAGACAGGTATCTTAGGACTTGTCAGAGCATTGACAGCTGAATGGTCAGTATATGGAGTCAGAGTTAATGCTGTTTCTCCTACATATATACTAAATGAAGATAATGAAAGTTTTCTTATGAGTGCTAGGGAAAGGAGAAATATGTTAAATAAAATACCATTACATAAGTATGCAGAAACAGAGGATGTATCCAATGCTATTATGTTCTTAAGCAGCGACAAAGCTTCAATGATAACAGGGCATAATTTAGTTGTCGATGGCGGATATACTTCTTTGTAATTAGAGAAGAATGGAAGGCGAAAAAGATGAAGAGCATAGTTTTTATTGTTAGATCAAGTTGTGATAATCAAGAACAGGCAGAATCGAGTTACATGCCACCTTTAGGAGTTTTATCAATTGCAAATACACTTAGGATGCACGGATATCATGTTCATGTTTTAGATTTTAGTGCACGTGATTATGAAACTAGTGAAATTTATGAATTAATTGAAAGAGTAAATCCGATTTACATTGCATTTTCGGTATATACAGAAAATGTCGACAATGTTTTTATTATGTGTAAGGCTTTTAAGAAGAAGTTTAAAAATATTCCTATAGTGTTGGGAGGGCCTCATCCAACATTAGATACAGAGTATTGTAAAAGAAAAAGATTTGTAGATTTTATATTGATAGGTGATGGTGAACACAATGCATTAGAACTTGCAGAGGCAATCAGAACAAATGAGAGGTTAATCCATTTTAGAGATATACAGGGATTGGTGTATGTGGATGAAGAGATAAAATATAGTAATGGACGGTCAAGAAAATTTATTACTAATATAGATTTGATTCCTATTATAAACAGAGATTATATACCAAAGTATTTTACAGCTACTATACCTAATATGTATTCAAGCAGGGGATGTCCCGGCAGATGTATTTATTGTGCAGCTCCTGAAATGTCTGGAGGAAAGTACCGTGTTAGAGAAATTGAAAATGTTTTTCTTGAAACATTGTATGTAGAGGACGTGTGTAAAGGTTATGAACAGATTTTCTACTGTGATGATACATTTACAGTATTTAATAAACGCCTTGAAAAATTTGTTGAATTATGTGATAAGTCTGCAATTAAATTCCGCTGGAGATGTGAGTCAAGAGTAGATGCTATGTTTAAAAATAGCTATTTGTTAAAAGGTCTTAAAGAAGCAGGATGCAAGAGAATTCAATTTGGAATAGAAAGTGGAAATCAGGAAGTCTTAAATAATATAGGAAAGAGCATGATTCTTTCACAGGCTTATGAGATTATAGATAAGACAGTGAATACAGGAATTGATGTAGCGGCCAGTTTTATTTTTGGACATTACTGCGACACGGTTGAAACAATGGAAGATACTATCGGAATGATGGAAAACCTTAGAGAATTGTATGGTAACAAGGTTGGGGTAGCATATGGTTTAAATACGCCTTTCCCTGGAACATATCAATATGAACATATGGAAGAGCTGGGAATAGAAATGACTGCAAAGAAATTTTCTGAATTAGATATGTTAAGTCCTGTTATCCAAACTAAGAATTTTAATATAGATGACTTAAAGCGTTTCAATAGCCGTGCACTGAAACTATATAATTAGGAGGGCATAAGATGGATTATATATTAATAATTTGTAAAAGTGGGGTAATGTATTCAGGACAGTTATTACAAGAATATAGTGATGATTTAAAGTGGGTTGCCATTAAACCAAGTACAAAATCTAATATTTGTTTATACTTTGCTGCAGATAGAATTAAAAAAATATATTTTCAGGATGGAACATCAGAAACTAAAATTGAAACTGATTTAAAAGAAATTCCAGAATTAGATTTAGAGATTCCAGAAGAAAATATTTCATTAATACGTGTAAAAGGAGGAATTTCGTACCGCGGTGAGAGAATTAGTAAAGAAGATATTTCAACAGAAATTCATTATACAGAAGGTTATTGGATTTCACCAAGCAGTATTAAAGAAACAATTATTTATATTCCAGAATATGAGGTAGAGGAGGTGTATTCAATATGAAGATTGTTTTCTTTACATTTCCATATGCAGGACATGCAGCTCCCAATATACCTTTGTTTCAAGAGTTATTAAAAAGGAAAGTTAAACTTATTATATTTGGAAGTGAAATATATCTTAAAAAATATTTGATTGGTGATAATGTAGTATTTGAGCCTTATCCCCAATATATTACAGATGCCTGTAAAATCAATACAGACTTAAGCTTAACTCCAGAGGAAGCAGCAGTTGCATATTACTCTTACTATTATGATGAAGATAGATCAAGAAGAAGAGAGTATTTAATGGCTGACATAGCCAATCATTTTTACATTGATTACTATGAAAAGTTAAAAGAATTTAACCCAGATTCAATTATGTATGATTATAATGCTTTCTTTACGAAAAAGATAATGTCAAAGCTGAAGGTAAAATGCATGGAATTAAACAGTAATACATGCGAACCTGAGAGTTTAATAAAAAGTAAAAGCTGGAAAAGTTTTATATCAAATATTGTAGCTAATCAGGTAAAGGAGTCATCATCTTTAGATGAAATAATAACAATGAATAGGAAGATGCACAGGCTTTACAAGAAAATACTCTATCAATATGAAATAGATGATATAGAAAAAAACTATTTTGCTTATCACTGCCCTGAACTTCAGAATGAGGTAGAACTTGTTAATCCAAGTAATATTTATCTTGGTTTTAATTTGCCAAAAGTTCCTAACTGTGAAAAGGATGGAAGCATATATGTTTCAAGAGGAACAATGAGTGATACTTTTGGTGTACAAACATTATTAAAAACATTGAAGAGCCTTGGAAATATAGATGCTAAGATTATAGCAAGCCTTGGAAATAACAAGGCTGCACAAGCAATAATTAATGAAGAGGTATGTCCTGATAATGTAAAAGTTAATCTTTACACTGACCAGCTTAAATGTTTAGGGAATGCTTCTATATTTGTTACACATGGTGGGATTACAGGTGTTAGGGAATCACTAATGAATATGACACCTATGGTTGTGATCCCTGTTAATTTCAATGATTATCAGGTTGGAAAAGCATTAGAAAAGGTACATGCAGGCATTTTAATAGAAAAATATCCACTAGATAAAAATGAGATTGAAGAAAAAGTTAATTATATGATGGCGCATGTTAATGAATATAGAGATGGTGTAAATTATATCGCTGAAAAGCTAAGATTGCGCTGGGATGAGTTTGGAGTTAATTATTTATTAAAGGAAATTTACTAGATTTTATACAAAGATATTGGATAGGAAGTGATAACATGATTGCAATTATATTAGCAGCAGGAAAAGGAAGTCGGCTTGCATCGTTTTATTCTTGCAGTAGCAAATGCATGCTACCTTTTCAAGGAAAACCTTTGCTTGAGAGGACGTTATATCGTCTTTCTCACTGCAATGAGTTGGAAAAAATTTACATTGTTATTCGTACGCAAGAAGAAGAAATACCAGCATATTTTGGTTCGAATTATTGTAGCATTCCAATTGAATATTGCGTACAGAATTCAGAATATCCAGGGATAATAAACGCTGTTTATTCTGTAAAAGATTTAACAAAATATACAAATGAGGATATTATTATTAACTTGGGTGATGAATATTTCGAAGAGTTAGATTTTAACAGTGTAATAAAAGAACATAAAGTGAAAAAATCATTAGTTACTCCTGTTGTTGTATATTCTGACGATACGGAAGAAATAAAAAGTAACTATACGGTTAATATTACTGAAACAGGTGAAATTATTGACGCAATTGAGAAACCTTTAAGTATATTTAATAACTATGTTGGCACTGGAATATTAATTGTTTGTGGAAAATTGTTGCAGGATTTCGCTTTGAAATGTAATTATAAATTTGAAGAGAAACAATTAGTAGATTGGATGAAATTTGCAATGCATACCAATGGTCATTGCTATGTTTACAAATCTGGAACAAGGTTTTGTAATTTGAATAATCAGAAGAATATGGAATATTTATATACACTTTCATATAAAGAAACATCGAAAACCATCGAGGATATGTTTTCAAAAGTGGTAGAATCGTATCCCGATAGGATAGCTGTACGTTATGAAGGTCAATCAATCACCTTTAAAGAATTAGATGAAAAGTCTAATTCTTTTGCGAGTAATATACTTCAAGAAGATTTTAAGCATGGTGATTGTGTTGCTCTTATGTTCACACGTTCAATTGAACAAATCATAGCTTTTATTGGTGTATTAAAGGCTGGTGGGTATTATTTAATGTTGGATGAAAATTTTTCGAAGAAAACAATTGAATATATGGTTGAAAAAGCTAATATAAAACTATTAATAAGCAATAATGGACTAGCCATAAAAATAGGGCTGAGAAATAGAATAATTGATTTTGCAGCGTTAGTAAAAAGGCAAGAAAAACTGGTTGAGTTGCCAGAACATTTTTGTGATAAAGTATTTATTTTATGTACTTCTGGTTATGAAGGCCTAAGAAAAGGTGCTATAATCAATAAAAATTCAGTTGTGAATTTAGTAATATCTATGAAAGAATCAGTGTTTGATGCTTGTAAGAAAGAACATTTAGATGTAGGGGTTTGTGCTTCAGTCTCTGTTAATTCTTCTATACAACAGATATATACATCTTTGCTATATGGACATACATTGCATATTATCCCTACAACAGTCAAGTCACGACCAGAACACTTGATTTTTTATTTGAACCAAGTTGATGTTTGTGATATAACCCCTTCAATGATTTCGCTTATTACAAAACATATTAGAATTCATCCAGAAACTGCAATTTACACCAGACATTTAATATCAAGTGGGGAGGAATTGAAAAAAGCAACTATACATAGCTTTTTTCAGCAATGTACATCAACTACTGTTACAAATGTGTATGGTTTGGCAGAATGTACGGTTCAAAGTATGATGTTTCATATTAATGAAGGAATCGAACAAGGGTTGAAAAGAATTCCAATTGGAAAACCGATAAGAAATACGAGAGTATATTTATTAGATTCAGATAAGAGAATAATTAGTCCAGGGAAAATAGGCGATATATGGATAGCTGGTGATGGTATCAGTTTAGGATATTTACAAGATGTAGAATTAACTAATAGTAGATTCGATACAGATATTATTAATAGAAATAAAAAGATGTATAAAACAGGAGATGTAGGTTATTTGGATTTAGATGGAAATATGTATTATTATGGTCGTGTAGACACCAAAATGAAGTTTAAATGAATTCAAATTGCATGAACAGACGCTTATATTCCTACATGTACAAATGATCTAAATCTTGTGTATTTGTTAATATTTAGATACATGAATTTGTAAACGAGGAGGATATTATATGAATAATTCACCTAAACATCAAAATGATAATTCAAAAATTGGAGCTTCTATTGGCATGCTTTTAGGTGTATGTTTTGGAACTATATTTAATAATGTCGGGATATATATGCTAATAGGTTTTACATTAGGACTATTTTATGATGAGCATCAAGAGAAGAAGAGAAAAAAATAATTTGAAGGTTAGTTATTATATAACTAAGTGAAGATATCTTGTGTTTATCAAAAGTTTACAGTAATCATATGAAAGAAACTTATACCAAAACAAGTTTTAGGGCTGTCGCATTAGCAGATTCAAAATCCGTAGCGATAGCTCATTTTTTGCACTCAAGTGGAAACTTTTCCGACTATGGAAGAATGTCTTCAAGGAAATCAAGATTAGTATCTTCCATGCGCTTCGGAATTTCAGTAAGAAGCAATTCAAAATAATTGTAGGGTTTTAAATTATTTGATTTAGCTGTCTCTGCAATACTATAAATAACAGCACTAACTTTAGCATCATCAATTGTATTTATAATATACTATATAAATATCTATAATAGTGCATTTTTGCTTGAATAATTTTACAGTTGAATAAAAAACAGATTTTTAGGCTATTTTTAATGAACCAAAAATTTCTTCTATAGGCGTACCGCTTGCGGCAGCTTCGTAAATATATATTACTTTGGATTTTTCTAAATCTTTCTTAGCAACTTTATATCCAGTATTAAAGTTATGAGAATCATTGCAGTATATTGTGCAATAAGTATAATTTACTAACAGTATTATTAGACATCTATTAATATTTTTCTCAATTCTTACCTCTTACTTGATATCCATCTAGTCCTAAGTAAGTTTTGCAATCTCTAAAAAATGGTTCAATCGCCAAACGGTCGGTATATTGAGTTAAAATATCTAACGATACTAATGATTTCTCTAAGGAAATAAAAGTTTTCAATGCTCCATCTTTTTGAAAAACATCTTTAGGATAACTTAAAACAATAGAAACGTTTTTTCTATCTTTTAAGTTGCCAACATAATTGTAAATATGGTATTGCTTATCTTTGACAGTGACAAGGTAAAAGTCTTCAATATTTAATAACGTAGCAAACTTATGAAGTTTTATTCCTAGTTTTTCATGGCCTTGTGGAAAAATAACTCTATTAGTTTTTAAAGCACCAATATAACTATAGCCAGCTTTTTCGGAAGCATTAAAAATATCTTTACAACTGTATCAACTGTCAGCTAATACATAGCTTTTATTTTCAGGCTTAGGAAGTGTTGCAATTAACTTTTTAGTTAATTTGATTTTACTCATAAATTTTTTATCATAGATATCAATTGAATATGGGAACACTAATCCGTCACACGATAGTAAAGAAACTAGTATTTGATGACCATATATATTCTTACCTTTTAAGTGAGAATTATGAAATGAACACTTTTCAATTGGATTCTTAGCTTTTGATGAGAGATTTGACTTTTCAGAAATAATGTCATTAACAATAAAGTATATTGGCTGTCTAGATTTTCTTGATTTTGATATAATTGTGTTCTGAAACATTTGTGTATAGCTCCTTGTTGTCATTGTTGTGTGCAAACTCAATTATAATGAGGATTTATCATAAATGTTTTTTTATTTTATTCAATTGTAAAATTATTCAGGCATTTTAAAACTATTATAGTTTTAAAATGAAAATTGATGGATTTTGGAAGAGAAAAGCATAAAATATCCAGTTAATGTTAAAAATGAAATAGCATTAATATTTAATACAGATTCTATACTATTAATTTTACTATCTATCTTATGGATGAATGCTTGTCGTTTTTCACTATAATCTGTTTTTTGTTCTCGTTTGCTATCTGCTAACTCAGCTTTACATCCATCTAAAAGTTCTTTCCTATGAAAGCAATTATTAAAGAAAACATTAAGATTTTTACAATTTTATTTTCATTCATAAAAATTCCCCTAGCTCAATAATGTTACTATAAATATAATATCATAAATAAAATGATTCAATAAAGTTATAATTGTAGTTTATAACTTCATTATTAGAAGACTAAAATTAAATGATTAAATAATGAAAAGTGATCGCTAACTTTAATTTTAAAATTAATATTTTATTGAAAATAGAATTTCAGATGATTAAGGTAATGTTAAGACTTATATGTTAAATTTGGTTTAATAGGAAAGCGAATTGATAAAAAACTAAATACACTTTGCAAATATTAAAATAGGGTTATATAAGGAGAGTAAGTATGAAATTTATAGGGGATTTATCTATTAAAATTAAGTTGATATTAGGTTTTATGTGCATTGCTTTATTAGTAGCAATAACAGGCTTTTTTGGACACTATGGAATGACAAATATTCAGAATAATTCTCAGGAATTATATTCTAACAATTTTCAAGGAATCGATGAAGTACATTTAATAAAAGAAAATCTATTAGATGAAATATCAATAGTTCAAAACACAATTTTAGATAGCAATGTTACTAAAACTGAAGAAGCTATGAAGATAATTGATTCAACTCAATCAAATAATAGTACATATATTGATTCGTATAGTAAAAGATCTATGTCGGATGATGAAAAAGAAACTTTTAATAATTTTCTTTCTTGTTTAAATAAATATAGAACATCAAGAGATGAACTTTTAGATTTACTTAAAAAAGAAGAATATTCACAAGTTATAAGTAAAAGACTAGAGCTTATTCAAGCTAGGGATAGTATGTTTGAACAGCTTAGTAAATTAATTTCTATAAATCAGGACTTAGCAAAAGAAGCAAATGATAGCAATTTAATAAATTATAAGATGACAACTAATATAATGCATATAACTTCGATAGTTAGTATTATTTTAGCAATTGTTATTGGATTAGTTTTATCATTATATATATCTAAGACAGTGAATAAAGGATTGCTATTTGCGGAGGCTCTAGGAAATGGGGATTTAACACATTCGATAGAAAGCAAAAATAATGATGAATTTGGAAAACTTATTAATGCATTAAATCATGCAAAGGAAAAGATGAAAATCTTGATTGAAAACATAATAGATCAAGCTCAAGGGGTAACAGCATCTAGTGAAGAATTATCGGCTACATTAGAAGAAATGTCTAGTAATTTTGAAAATATAGATAAAAATACAGCAGATATAGTTGAAAATGTATTAGGAATAAATACAATAACTGAAGAATTAACTTTAACTATGGACGAAGTTAATTCAGGAATAGGACAGTTAGCTTCAAATTCAACTGAAAGCAGCCAACAATCAATAGAGATTAAGGAAAGAGCTACAGATATAAAAGAGAAAGGATTTGATTCTAAAAGGGCTGCTGATAAATTATATGAGGAGAAACAAAATAATATAGTTAATGCAATTGAGCAAGGGAAAGTAGTTAGTGAAATTGGAATAATTGCTAAATCTATTGCATCAATAGCAGAACAAACAAATTTACTTGCATTAAATGCAGCAATTGAAGCGGCAAGGGCTGGGGAAAATGGAAAGGGATTTGCAGTTGTTGCAGATGAAGTGAAGGTATTAGCTGAGCAGTCATCAGAGTATGTAAAGAATATTCAGAATGTAATTTCAAATGTTAAAGCTACTTTTGATAATTTAGCAGGTAATTCAAAAGACATATTGAATTATATTGATAATAATGTGAAAAAAAATTATGACTTATTAGTTGATACAGGAGATAGATATGAAAAAGATGCTGTATTTATAAGTGATTTATCACAAAACATTGCATCGATGAGTCAACAGTTAAATGCATCTACAGAAGAAATTTCAAATGTAGTACAAACTATTTCAAGCAATGTGAAAAATACTAAACATAATTCAGAAGAAATTTTAATTGGCATAGGAGAGACAAATAAAGCTATTGAACAAGTTGCTGTAGTAGCTCAACAACAAGCAATAACAGCTGAGAAACTAACACAACTGGTTTTGAATTTTAAAATACAATAAATTTGATATAAGAAATGAAGAAGTTAATGATTTTATAATCATTAATTATATTCATTTTTTATTTTTGAAAGAAATGATTGTTTATTAAAATTATATTAATTCATGTGATTTTTTTAAATTTCATCAAGAAAATACAATAATGTATATAAAGTTATTTAAAATGAGTGCGATATAATAATAAATATATAAAATGTAAAATGTGGATAGTTAACTAAATAATGAAAAATATAACCATTGTAAAATAAATAATATTAAGGAGGAACATTTGAATGAAATTAGCAAAATTAAAATTTAATACTATTCGTAGTAAACTAATTATTAGTTTGGTAGCAATCTGTATAATACCATTAATTATAGCTGGATTTATTTCATATAATCAATCAAAGTCAATACTTAATAATAAGCTAACACTTACAAGTACGCAAACACTTTCAGAAATAAATTATGGGTTATTAGATTACTTTCATGGGTTTACAAATACAGTATCTATGATTTCAAAAAATCCTTCAATTATAAATATTGAAGGAGATAATAACTCAGAAGTTATAATGAATGTATTAAAGAGCGTGCAGGATAGTGATAAGGATGTTATGGATATATATTATGGAACAGCATCAGGAAAATTTTATACATATCCTGACAACCCAATGCCTAGTGGATATGATGCAACTACAAGAGTATGGTATAAGCAGGCATTAGAACATAAGGGTCAAGTTATAATAACACCAGTATATCAAGATGCTTCAACTGGAAAAAATGTTGTAGGAATTGCACAAACAGTAGAAAAGGATGGACAAGTAATTGGAGTTTTAGGATTAGATTGTGAATTATCTACACTTGCAGAAAGAATAGCTGCAAAGAAGATTGGTAATTCGGGTTATGTTTTTGTTTCTGATTTATCTGGAAATATTTTAGCTCATCCTGAAAAAGAGAGTATTAATACAGATGTATCAGATAAGTTAAGCATTTGGGATAAAGTAAAATCAGAAGATAGTGGATTTATTAATTATGAATTAAATGGAGTGAAAAAGTTTGGAGTGTACCAAACAAATGAATTAACAGGATGGAAGTTAGTCGCTACATTAGACGAAAGTGAATTATCTAATGATACAAAGTCGATATTACAAACAACTTTATTTATAATATTGGTGATGGGTTTGATATCAATATTAATGTCTCTAATATTAAGTAAGGGAATAGCTAATAATATAAAAAAATTAAAGGATGTATTTGCAAAAGCTTCAGAGGGAGATTTAACTGTATCTATATCTGCGTCGACAAATGATGAATTTATGGATTTAGCTAATTCGTTTAATTCTATGATTGAAAATATGTCAGAACTTATGGATAGTGTTACAAAATCATCTAAAGAAGTGTTAGAAACCTCATCAAATCTTGCAGGTATGTCACAAGAAGTAACTGCTTCCATAGGAGAAGTGGCAAAGGCAATTGAAGAAGTTTCAGAAGGTGCAACAAATCAATCTCAAAATGCTCAGAGCGGTGCATCAGAAATGAATGAATTATCAGATAGGTTAGATAAAATGAATGTAAATTCCAATGAAATGGATGAACTTTCTAATAACACTAAGGATTTAGGTTCTAAAGGATTATCCATGATAGATATGTTGATAGAAAAATCAAACAAAACTAAAATAGCAACCAATGAGGTTAATGAAATAGTTCAAGATATGAATGAAAGCACTAAAAAAATTAATACAATATCTGAGACTATTGCTGAGATAACAGAACAAACAGGTCTTCTATCATTAAATGCAAGTATAGAATCTGCACGTGCTGGTGAAGCAGGAAAAGGGTTTGCAGTTGTAGCAGAAGAGATAAGAAAACTTGCAGAACAATCTAAGAATTCAACTGAGGAAATAAAGTTAATTATAACAAGTATACAAGAAAAGTCGAATACAGCAGTAAAGGCTATCAAATCTACTGAAAGTGTAGTAAATGAACAAGATTTAGCAGTTGGACAAACTCAAATAATATTTAGCGAAATTCTTGATTCAATTTCAATAATGATTGATAAGGTTGAAGAGGTAAAGTTATCTATTGTTGATATAAATGAAAAGAAGCAAAGTACATTAATAGAAATTGAAAATATATCTTCAATATCTGAGGAGACTGCATCTGCATCGGAAGAAGTTACTGCTTCAACTGAAGAAATAACTGCAGCTATGGATAAATTTGTAGAGTATGCGGATGGTCTTCAAGTATTAGCAGAAAGATTAGGATCAGAAATAGATAAATTTAAAATCAACGAACATTAAACAAAATAGTAAAGAAAAATGTGATGTGTGTGTTTTAGGTAAGGAAGGATATCCTACTGATACAGCTTTGCAGAGAATATGTTAGTTAATATATTGAATTATTGTTGGTTTATTGTTCTCAATTAAAAGTCAATCAGTATATAGGCAATAATATGAAGGAATGTAGGAATCAAAAACCTAAATTCCTTTATTTTTTTTATGTATATTAAACATAATTATAATTAAAATCAATACAAATACAAATGATTAGAGTTTGCTGTACGTTTGCATATAAAGGAGCTTTAGTTTTGTGCGATAATATAGTTAATATGTAGAATTTACAATAAGTTTGTTGTATTGGTATGACAAGAAACTAGTACTATTTAGAAAGAGGGAGTATAATGCAATTAAAAAAAATGAAGTTTAATAATATTCGAAGTAAATTGATTATCAGCCTGGTAGGAATTTGTATAATTCCATTAATTATTTTAGGTTATGGTTCTTATTTACAATCAAAATCAATACTAAGTCAAAAACTAGCAGTCACAAGTCAACAAACACTTTCGGAAGTAAATAACGGAATAGATAATTATTTTTATGGATTTGAAAATATGGTTACAATGTTAGCAACTAATTACGATGTTGTTAACAGTGATAACAGTATTAATGCTTCGTTTATACCAGGAGTGTTACAGAATGCAAAAGAAATTGATAATGATATATTTAGTGCATATTTTGGAACGGCTGATGGTGGGTTTCAGATATATCCTAATAATAAAATGCCTGATGGATTTGATCCTAGAGAAAGAACTTGGTATAAACAAGCTTTGGACAACAAAGGTAAAGTAATAATAACACTACCATTTAAAGATGCACAAACAGGTAAAAATGTTGTATCTGTAGCAAGGACAGTGGAGAGAGATGGCAAAGTAATTGGCGTTTGTGCAATGAATGTTTCGTTGGAGACATTGACAGAAAAAATAAGTTCAAAGAAAATAGGAGATTCAGGATATGCATTTGTTTCTGATTTAGAAGGTAATATCATAGCGCATCCTCAAAAAGAGCTACTTGGAACAAATGAAGCTTCTAAATTATCAATTTGGAATGATGTAAAATCATCAAATAATGGATTTGTAAACTATACTTATAATAATATTACTAAGTTTGCTGCATATCAAACCAATAGTACCACTGGATGGAAAGTAATAACTACATTGAATGAGCAAGAAATATCTAAGGATACAAGATCAATATTATTTACAACATTAATCATAATATTAGTTATGGCAGTAATTTCAATCTTTATGTCTCTAATATTAAGTAAGGGAATAGCTAATAATCTAAAAAAATTAAAGGCTGTATTTGCAAAAGCTTCAGAGGGAGATTTAACTGTATCTATATCAGCATCTACAAATGATGAATTTATGGATTTAGCTGATTCGTTTAATTCCATGATTCAAAATATATCAGAACTTATGAATAGTGTCACAAAATCATCTAAAGAAGTATTGGAAACTTCATCGAATCTTGCAAGTATGTCAGAAGAAGTAACTGCTTCTATAGGAGAAGTGGCAAAGGCAATTGAAGAAGTTTCTGAAGGTGCAACAAATCAATCTCAAAATGCTCAAAATGGTGCATCAGAAATGAATGAATTATCAGATAGGTTAGATAAAATCAGTGTAAATTCTAATGAAATGGATAAGCTTTCTAATAACACTAAGGATTTAGGTTCTAAAGGATTATCTATGATAGATACGTTAATAGAAAAATCCAACAAAACTAAAATAGCAACCAATGAGGTTAATGAAATAGTTCAAGATATGAATGAAAGCACTAAAAAAATTAATACAATATCTGAGACTATTGCTGAAATAACAGAACAAACAGGTCTTTTATCATTAAACGCAAGTATAGAATCTGCACGTGCTGGTGAGGCAGGAAAAGGATTTGCTGTTGTAGCAGAAGAGATAGGAAAACTTGCAGAACAATCTAAGAATTCAACTGAGGAAATAAAGTTAATTATAGCAAATATACAAGAAAAGTCGGATACAGCAGTAAAGGCTATCAAATCTACTGAAAATGTAGTAAATGAACAAGATTTAGCAGTGGGACAAACTCAAATAATATTTAGCGAAATTCTTGATTCAATTTCAATAATGATTGATAAGGTTGAAGAGGTAAAGTTATCTATTGTTGACATAAATGAAAAGAAGCAAAGTACATTAATGGAAATTGAAAATATTTCTTCAATATCCGAGGAGACTGCATCCGCATCAGAAGAAGTTACTGCTTCAACAGAAGAAATAACTGCAGCTATGGACAAATTTACAAAGTATGCAGATAGTCTTCAATTATTAGCAGAAAAGTTAGAGTCGGAAATAAATAAATTTAGGGTTGAGTAAAGTATGATTATAAACAAAAATTAAAAAATAATTAAAGTTAACATTTCTCTAGAAAAGAATAAATTCTAAAAGAAAAAAGCATGTATATTATTTCTGCCTGATATGTGGCTTTATTATATAAAATTAATACCTGTAGATTAGAAATAAAAAATTATCTAAGCTACAGGTATTAATTTATATCTTTTATAGATATCTGATTTATAAATCACACTTATGCTTTGAATTTATGTCCAAAAGTAGAAAGAGAGGTGATACATTTGTGTAGTGTTACCTCAAAAAATTTTGATAGCTATGCTTCTTAGATTGTAAGTTGTTCCGTATATGCTTGTTCACAGCATGTCTGTGAAGCAAGCATTGCGGGTACAACTTGCAGTCTTAGAAGCATCTATCAAAATTTTCAGTAGCCGAAACAAATGCATTACCTCTATTTCGGTTATTCACCACATGATCTATAGTTTGGATATCTATAAAGTATGTTATTTATAAATTATACTAACTATTACTTCAACAGTTTCTTTATATGAATTGAAAAGGTTGAATTTGTGTTCAAAATCAGAAGTTGTATAAGCATCGACAGCATTAGTATTTATACAATCATAATAATTAATACAAAGTAAATCACCAGTACAAATTTTAAAGTTCTCATCATCTATATTAGTTTCAAAAATTCCATTTAAGGGATAGAAACAAATAGCTACAAGATTTTTATCATTAGAAAGGTTATACTTAAAATTAAAATCATTTTCAGGTTTTATACTTATATGAGTTAACTCTCCATTATAATTTCTTTTTGTCATTAAATTAAAAACAGAACAAGTTCCCTTAGTTGCAGTATTCCAATCACCTAGAAAGCTGTCTTGTTCAAATGGCACAAGCGTTTTTGAATATTTATTTTCATGTGTAAGTATTACTCTTCCTTCAGTAACCATAAGATGTCTTGATACATTGGGTAAATTGGTAAATGTAGATTCTGGTATATCTATCCTAGCAAAGCCAAGCCTCCATAAAAAATTTTTTTCGGCATAAGTTGACCCTAAAGGATAGGTTATTATTTCTGTTGCCATACCGCCAGACCAAAATGTTGGAGTGTAATCTTCTTTTTTTATTAATTGTACACTATAGCTCAAATCATTATTCCTCCATATAAAAAATATTGTTTTAATATATCTTACTACAAAAAAGAATCAAGTTATATTTAGAAATTAATTTTTTATGAAATGTAATGAAAATCAAATATATTTTATAAAATAAATGATTATATTAATGAATGTAAATTAAGGGATAAATAAGAATTTATTGCGAATAGAAAAACACTTATTAGAGAAATCTATATTAAAGAAGTTATATTAATTGTAATTTTATAGCTGAATTTTTATGGGATTTTTTAACTAAGAAAGATGGTTTGATTGTAATAAGTATTCAAACTAAGGAGGAAAAAATGTATAGTAATGATATTTATACACTTAGTAAATTAGCAGAAAAAAAATATAAGCATGCAAGTGAAAAAACAGCGAAATATATTGGCAGAGCTATTGTGACTGGATTTTATGTAATTGTTGCAATAATACTTTCATATACAACAGGAGCAATACTTTATCCTAATTTTCCTGAGTTCTCGAAAATATTGGTAGCAGGGACATTTTCATTTGCTTTAGCGTTAATTGTTTTTTTAAGTGGAGAATTATTTACTGGAAATAATTTAATTATGTGCGTAGCAATGTATGAGAAAAAAATTACATTTAAAATGGCACTTAAGGTTTGGATTTATAGCTATATAGGAAACTGTATAGGTTCAATTATATTATCATATTTGTTTATAAAAAGTGGAGCATCATTTGCAGTGATTCAACATTATATTGAGCCAATCGCACATACAAAATTAGAACTGCCAATTTATCAATTGATATTAAGAGGAATCTTATGTAATTTTGTTGTTTGTTTAGGATATTTAACAGGTATAAAGATGCAAAGTGAAGGCGGAAAATTAGTAATGATGTTCTTCTGCGTATTTGCTTTTATAATTGCTGGATTTGAGCATAGTGTAGCTAATATGGGCGTATTTTCTATAGCATATTTTGCATTAGGAGGTTTGCCAATATTATTAATTTTAAGAAATTTATTATGGGTAACGTTAGGAAACATTATAGGTGGAGGGGTATTGCTAGGATTAACATCTGTATTAATAAGTGTTGATGATAATAATTAGGAATATTCGTTAAAATATTAGAAGTTAGATACATTCACATTATAAAATTATTGGATTACAGGATATATTATTGAGTGAGAGATGATATATCCTATTTTTATATGTATATACTGCTTTTAATTTTAGGTTAAATTACTGTTATTCATTCTCATACAAATTATTTTTTGTAACATAGATAGTTATTAATTTTATTGAGTTATTGTTTACCCTAATCAAATAGAAAGATATAATTAATTTATATAGTGATAGTAAAATATAAGATACATAAGAAAACTATATTAATTTAAAAAAATATTATATAAGAACTATTAATATATAATTTATATAGATGGTGAGTAAATGATTAAAATTAAGTTAGAGAAAAATAAAAGTGGAAAAATAATATTCAAATTGAAAGTTGCAGAAATTGATAGAAATAATATTTTATTGAAGCGAGCTCTTATGGAGGGGAAAGTCATTAAAGGAAATACTAGATTTAATTACGAAGTACCTTTAAGATTCTTCATTCCTATATGTAATAATGTGGATAAGACTAAATTTAATTTAGATAATAAAAGTTTGTTATCTTATTTAGAGTTTTCTGATTATTATGATGAAAATTATTATACGGAGATTGAGGCTACACCTAAGTATATGAAAAAATGGAGAGAAGAGGGCTGTCCAGATATTTATAGAATTACAATAGATAAAGAAACTTATGACATAAAAAAGGAAGTGGCGTTTAAAAAGCCAACCATATCATTTGGGAAATTTAAATTATAGGGGGAGATTATTATGGAGTTTTTAAAAGATAAAAAGTTGCTAAGAAAAGAAGTTTTAGATAGACGTAAGGATATAGATAAAAAAGAAAAAGAAAAGATGGATGAAATAATAGAAGAAAAATTATATGAAAGCAGTTATTATAAAAATGCGAAAAATATATTTATTTATATTTCTTATGATTCGGAAATTAATACTAGAAATATAATAAACAATTCGCTAAAAGCAGGTAAGAAAATTTATGTTCCGCGAACTGAATTTAAAACAAAACTTATGGATGCAGTCGAAGTTACAACTTTGGATAATTTAACTAAGAGTTCATATGGAATTTTAGAACCTTCAATAGAAGAGTCAGCGATTGATCCAAATGAGTTAGATTTAATCATTGTTCCAGGAGTAGCATTTGATGAAAGTCATGGAAGAATGGGATATGGAGCAGGATTTTACGATAGATATTTTAAGAGAATTAATGAGAAAAGCTTAAAGAAAATAACAAAGTTAGCAATGGCGTATGATTTTCAGGTAATAAATAAAGTCCCTATGGACAAAGATGATGTGCCTGTTGATTGTATTTTTACTGAGAAAAGAGTTATTTAATAATTAGAACTGTTCAAAATAATTCATAGAGCTTAAGATAAAGGTGGTAATTATGAAATATATAGAGAGCAATTTTAGTTATTTAAGAGAAACTAAGTTTAAAAAGTACTATGATGAGTTAGTAAAGGCTGAATGTGCAGTAGAAAGGTTCCCTAGAATAAGCAAGATAATTATAAGAAGAGTGGTTGAGGATTTACTAAGATTTATAGCAAAAGAAAAAAATATAGATACTAATATTTGTATGAATACTTTGATTCAAAATATTAAGTTTAATTTTGATTTTTTATTTCCACAAGAAATTTATAATAAAATTGACATAATACGATTTAATGGAAATGAACCAGTAGTTAATAATAATATACGTAATAGAATCATTAAGTCTCCAATACAACTGTTAGAAATTACACATAATATTCTGTGTTGCTATCTTAAAGAAACTGAACCACAATCTATGATTAAGATTAAAGATTTAACGTTTACTGCTCCCACTACTATTGAATATGATAGAATAGAACTTAAAAAGCTTAGAAAAGAAATTTTATTAAGAAAAAATAAGATTGATGATTTAAGAATTAAGGTGATTGAGCTAGGAAATCAATCGAAGAGTATAAGAGAATTAACTAATATTATAATAGCGACAAGAGAAGAAAAAGTAAACTTGGAGAGTATGGAAAAAATATTAGTTAGTAAAATAAATAGATATAATATTGAGTTAGTTAATTTAGATGAAAACTATGAAATGTATATAAAGGGTTTTAATCAATTAAAAAAAGAATGTTATGACAATAATGAATTGCTAATTATTAAAGAAGATCAACTCCTTAGAGCAGAGTTAGAAAATCAAGAAGTAAGAAATTTGATTAAAAGTTTAGAAGAACAGGATAGAGAAATAGCAAAACAAGTAGATATTATAGATGGGCAATTAGAGCAAATTAGAAAGTTATATGAAAGCTCATTAAATAAAAGTAATACATATCAAGATATTATAGAAACAATAGAATTTTCATATGATGATAAACTTAAAACAGAGTTACAATTTCAAAAAACAAGTGTAAAAATGGAAGTTGAATTTGAGGATAGAAAGTTTAATGAAGTTATTGCTATATATAATAGAAACATAGATGATCTTAAAAGAAAGATAAAAATATTTAAAGAGATATTAAGTGAGAAGATTAAGAAGGAAATTAAATTTGAAGAATTTTATAGGGGATTTTTAAATCTAGATGGCAAGCAGCTTAGAATTATATATTCAATGATAGTAAATAATAAAAAAACTCAGGTAGATAAATCTAAAGAATTGCTATTAAAAAAGGTAAATGAACAAAGCTTTAATGATTCTTTAAATGAAAGATTAGAATCATTGAAAAATATAAGTGATGATAATATAAGATTATTTTTATACTATAAATTGATAAAAGTTGGGGATGTTCGATTTGGTTCAATGTACAATAAAAGAAAATTCATTAATACATTGGATAGAATGATTGAAAAATCATATGGAATTTTAACTACTGAAAAAGAATTTAGGACTGGATATAATAAGCTGGAATCAATAGTTATGTATTATTTAGAAAAGGTAATGCGAAATTTAAAGAATAGATACAGTAATATACAGATACACGAAGAGCTTATTGATGATATCTTTAATGTTATTAGGATGTTGAATTCATGTGCAACAGAAATAATTCATAATAAGATTGATGTTAAAAGTGCTCCAGATGACATACTCAAAGCAGCAATAAAAAAAGAACCATTTGCATTTTTAGAGATTATAATAGATTTTGCAGGAATTGAATTATATTATAAGATTTGCAATATTATTTTTAAATTTTCTCAATTAATAGTAAAATCATATTCATCATCGTTAGTAAATAATGAGCTTTCACTATTAAGATTTTTAAATGGACCATTTCTTATGCTTGTATTTATGTCTAGCGAAGGTCCAATTTTAAATAAAAAACAAGATGAAAAATTATTAGCTCTTATAGTGATGGAAATATTAATTGTGGAATTTAATTCTAAAGATAAAAAAGTTGATTTAATAAGATATGATAAAATGGTTGAACTTTGGAAACACAAACAACAAAAATATAATGATATTTTTATTGAGAAGCAAGACAAAGAACATGTTGTTAAGTTATTATCGAAAGAAAGATGCGATTTAGAAATTAAGTATAATAAGGCCGTTGGAAATTATAATGAATTAAATTATATGTATAATAATTATAACGAAAAATTTAAAAGTATTGTTTTAAATTCAAATAAGGGTACACTTTTATCATCATATGCAAAATATATTGAGTTGATTGATAAAAAGCTAGAAGCAGAAAATCGTATTAGTGAAGCGAAAAGCAAGTTAGGAACATTTAAAAGTGTATTGTCACCAGAATTGTGGAAATCGCATAGTGATAAAATTCGTAGTGAATCTGAAATTGTTGAAGCAGAAAAAATGTTGATACTTGAAGCAAAAAATAGTCCGCATTTTCAAGAAGAGTATCAAGTTTTTGAAAAATTAAAAAAAGAGATCAGTAAAGCAAAGAACATATTAGATGAAGAAAAACATAGTTTAGATGAAAAGATTGTGTCAATTAACGAATTGAAAAATAAAATTGATGAACTTGATAATCAGCTTAATATTATAAAGGATATATATGTTGATATGGAAGAAGGATATTATTAAGTACAAAATTATCTACCTATGATTACGAATGTTTAAAAATATTGGAGTTTATTTATTAAATTGTATATAATTAATATAAACAATTAACGTATTAATAATTTAATATGAAATTAAAGTTTATTATATTTACAATTTTAGGAGGGCTATATATGAAAATTGAAACAAAATGCTTACATGAAGGCTATAAGCCTCAAAATGGGGATCCGGTAGCATTACCAATATATCAAAGTATTACATATAGATATGATAATGCAGATGAAATCGGAAAATTATTTGATTTAACATCTTCTGGACATATGTATTCACGTATATCTAATCCAACAGTTGCAGCAGTTGAAGAAAAAATAGCAGCATTGGAAGGTGGCGTAGCTGCTCTTTGTACAACATCAGGTCAAGCAGCTGCATTAATAAGTATATTAAATATTCTTAGTGCAGGAGATCACATAGTAAGTGTTTCTACTATATATGGAGGAACAATTAATCTTTTTGCAGTAACACTTAAAAAGTTTGGAATAGAGTGTACATTTGTTGATGCTGAAGCATCTGAAGAAGAAATACAAAAAGCATTTAAAGAAAATACTAAGGTTGTTTTTGGAGAAACTATTGCTAATCCTGCGATTGCTATATTCGATATTGAAAAGTTTGCAAATATTGCACACAAAAATAATGTTCCGCTTATTATAGATAATACATTTGCAACTCCAATTCTTTGTAGGCCTATAGAATTTGGAGCAGATATAGTTATTCATTCAACAAGTAAATACATGGATGGACACGCGGTTCAAATTGGTGGTGTAATCGTAGATAGTGGAAAGTTTGATTGGACGAATGGAAAATTTCCAGAGTTTACAGAACCAGATGCATCCTATCATGGAATTGTATATACTGAAAAATTTGGAAATGCAGTATATATCACAAAAGCAAGAGTTCAATTGATGAGAGATATTGGAGCATATCCATCTGCAAATGCAGCATTTCTTTTGAATTTAGGACTTGAAAGTTTACCTGTTAGAATTGAAAAACATTGTAGAAATGCAGAAGCAGTAGCAGAGTTTTTAAATTCAAATGGTAAGGTGGAATTTGTAAACTATCCAACAATTAAATGCAATAAATATAACGATTTAGCAAAGAAGTATTTGCCAAATGGATGTAGTGGAGTAATTTCATTTTCAATAAAAGGTGATCGTGATGATGCTATCAGATTTATGAATAGCTTAAAATTAATAGAAAATGTAGTTCATGTTGCAGATATTCGCACATCTGTACTTCATCCAGCAAGTTCAACTCATCGTCAGCTTACAGATGAACAGCTTGTAGCAGCAGGAATAACACCAGGACTTATAAGAATATCAGTGGGGCTTGAAAATATTGATGATATTATAGAAGATATAAAACAAGCATTGGAGCAAGTTTAGGCACATGAAAATAAATAACAGGCCCAAAACTGTCATTAATATTTTTCATCAGGCAAGTAAGTAAAGTGTCATAATAATAGAACTATTATAAGAAAAAAGTTGTTATACGAGCTAATCTATTAGCTGTATAACAACTTTTTTAATATACTTTAATTATCTTTCTTTATTAGCTATTTCCGCTACAATTCTTTGGATGAATGCATCTAACTTAATAGCACCTTCATCATCATTTTTTCTGCTTCTTACAGAAACTTCATTGTTTGCAGCTTCCTTTTCACCAACAACTAAGATGTAAGGAGTTCTTTCAAGTCTTGCTTCTCTAATCTTGTAACCAATCTTTTCAGCTCTATAGTCAGCTTCAACTCTAACGCCTTTATTTCTTAATGCTTTTGTAACTGATTCAGCATAATCGTTGTATTTATCCGAGATTGGTAATACTTTTGCTTGAACTGGAGAAAGCCAAGTAGGGAATGCACCAGCATATTCTTCTATAAGCATTGCAAGTGTTCTTTCGTAACATCCAATTGATGATCTATGAATTATATATGGACGTTTTTTTTCTCCATTTTTATCTATATAGCTCATATCAAATCTTTCAGCTAAAGCAAAGTCAATTTGAACTGTAAATAATGTATCTTCTTTGCCATGAACGTTTCTAAATTGTAAATCAAGCTTTGGACCATAGAAAGCAGCTTCATCATCAGCTTCAACATAATCAATCTTTAAGTGATTTAAAATATTTCTCATTGTATCTTGAGTTTTGTTCCAAGCATCAGGATCGTTAATATATTTCTCAGTATTGTTTGGATCCCATTTAGAAAATCTATAAGTTATTTTTTCAGAAATTCCTAAAGTATTCATTATATATTGAATTAATTCAATAACACCTTTAAATTCGTCTTCTAATTGTTCAGGAGTAACAATTAAATGTCCATCAGCTAAAGTGAATTGTCTAACTCTTATAAGACCGTGCATTTCTCCAGAAGATTCATTTCTGAATAGAGTAGAAGTTTCACCATATCTTAGTGGAAGATCTCTGTAACTGTGTTGTTCAGCATTGTATATAGTGTATTGGAATGGGCAAGTCATTGGTCTTAAAGCAAATACTTCATCGTCCTTTTCCTCATCACCTAATACAAACATACCATCTTTATAATGATCCCAGTGACCAGAAATCTTATATAAATCACTTTTGGCCATTAATGGAGTTTTAGTTAAAAGGTATCCTCTTTTTTCTTCTTCATCTTCAACCCATCTTTGAAGAGTTTGAACTATCTTAGCTCCTTTTGGCATTAGTAAAGGAAGTCCTTGACCTACATTTTCGTCAGTTGTGAATAGTTTTAATTCTCTACCAAGTTTATTATGATCTCTTTTTTTAGCTTCTTCTAAAGCTTCTAGGAAAGCTTCTAAATCTGATTTCTTTAAGAAAGCAGTACCATAGATTCTAGTAAGCATTTTATTCTTTTCGTCACCTTTCCAGTAAGCACCAGCACTTCTAGTAAGTTTGATTGCTTTAACTGGTTTTAATGAAATAAGGTGAGGACCGGCACATAAATCAGTAAATTCACCCATTTTATAGAATGAAATTATTTCATTTTCAGGTAGATCATTTATTAATTCTACTTTGTATGGTTCATCTTTCATTAATTCTAAAGCTTCATTTCTTGGAAGTTCAAATCTTTCTATAGAAGGATTTTCTTTAATTATCTTTTGCATTTCAGCTTCAAGTTTTTCTAAGTTAGCAGAAGTAAAAGCAGCATCTCTATCAAAATCGTAGTAGAATCCATTAGCAATAGAAGGTCCTATAGCTAATTTTGTTTCAGGGAATAATCTTTTTACAGCATAAGCTAATACATGTGAGATGCTGTGTCTTAATGCATCTTTACCTTCTTGAGAATCGAATGTGCATATGCTTAATTCAACATCCTCATTAATTTCTTTTCTAAGATCACAAACTGTACCATTAACAATTCCACAACAAGCATTTCTAGCTAAACCTTCACTGATTGATTTAGCAATGTCATAAACAGATAATCCAGATTCGAATTCTTTAACCGAACCATCTTTTAAAGTTATTTTTATCATTTTTAAATCTCCTCTCAATATAAAAAGTATAATTATCATAGTTTTATAGTCGTTAGATGTTTAGAATTATGATATAAGACCTAAAATTACATTTGAATTTTAAAAATTGCAAATAAAAAACTCCATCTCTAAAAATATAGAGACGAAGTAAAATCCGTGGTTCCACTCTAATTACCTAAATGAAATAAATATTATAATTAAAATACAATTAAAGTATAGAAATTAAACTAATACTTAATTCTAATATAGGTCACTTAAAATTATCGTAACGTGATAATAACGGGCTTTATTAAGGCCACTCAGAGGTGGTTTTCAGTCTAAATTTATTTAAGAATAATCACACCAATATATTCTCTCTCTGCAAATAAGATTTTAGCTTACTGTCCTCATCAACGTGTTAGCTTATATTATTTTTTATTATAATCACTTGAATTTTTTCTGTCAACAAGATATTAGAAAAAATATTAAAAACTTATTATATATATTTACAATATATGACAAGTGTATATAATAAGTTTACTACTATGGAAATAAGACACAATCAAAAAAACATAACCAGTATGTGTGCATGTTTTTTGCTATATTCGGTTATAATTTTCTTTCATGTGATCAATATATAAGTTCTAAAAAGATTGTTCATCAAACCTAAATTTCTACTTTTATAAATATTAAATTAGTAATCGTACTAATTATGAATTTTATTAATGAGAACTTATATATAAATCTAATAATCAATAGAATATAGATCTGATAAGGATATTAAAACAATTATGTAAAAAAATTCAAAAAATATATTGATTTAGTTACTAAAAAAGAGTTATAATATTGCTATGCAGATGTGGCGGAATTGGCAGACGCACTAGACTTAGGATCTAGCGCCTTTCGGTGTAAGGGTTCGACTCCCTTCATCTGCACCAATTTTATGCGGAAGTGACTCAACGGTAGAGTGTCACCTTCCCAAGGTGAACGTTGCGGGTTCGAATCCCGTCTTTCGCTCCAAAATCAAATTAATATAGAAATAAATTAAAGAAGGACTTCCCTTATAATTGGAGGTCCTTTTAAATTTGTGGATTTAAAGTACTAATTTAATAAAGCTCAATAACTAAGGCATATTAAAAAATTATATACTTGAAAGCTTTAATCCATATTTTTGATAAGTTTATCTAAAGTCAAATTAACAATCATTTCTTCAGAATAAAATTTTTCGCCCATAATTTTAAAGATTACATCAGATTTTTTATAACCTTCTTTATAAAGTTTTAAATTTTTAGTTATTCTTTTAAGTGTATTTTTTGGTATATTTAATTGTAATGCTAATTCTTTAAAAGAATAGTAATCTTTTTTTAGAATATCAAAAAGTTTGTTTTGAAGATCTAGCTTGTACCTAAGATCAACCTCTTTACAATGATGAGGACCATATTTTCCTCTATGATGATATGGGCATAAATATTTGTAATTTAATTGTATATCAAGGCCACCTTCACTTCTATGAATGATATGATGTATGTCAGCAGGGGCGTTGCATATTTCACATAAAGCCAATAAATCATCCTCCTCAGAATTCATCTTATAGATTTCAGCCATAAGATATTTAAAATAAAAAGAGTCATTATAACTAAAATTATATCAATAATTTTATATTTTTTCTAAATGAAAAATTTAGAAAAAATATAGAACTTAATTTAATATTATAAGTTAAGTTTTGGTAAATATCAATTTTTATATTTATTATAAAAAAAATACTATATGGTAATAAAATACAGTAAAGTGGGTAATATATTATATAGAAGATTATTTTGTAAACATAAATGTTTTATGGAATTTTAAAATTTAGTATAACATACTATATATTATAGTATATAAAAGATATTGTTAATATATAGTATAAAATATATATTAGGAAGGTGATTAAAATGGTGGAAAACTATAATTCTTTTGATTATTGGGAAAAAGTTATTGATGCAAACAAAACAATAAGAGGGCATATATTTATGCAAGAATTACCTAATGAAAATAGTATCTATTTCCATACTCTTATATTTAGTAAGAAAACTGGAATAAATAGTATATGGGGATACTTTCCTAATGTGAGAAGTTTACTTGGATATATTCAATATTCATTTTTACAAGAAGCATTTTATAAATGGATTTATGGTAGAGAAACATTAGTAACTAAGATTCCATATGTTACTGTTGAAAAAATTATTTCCGAAGGAGAACGTAAGAATAAAATATCTAAAGACGCAGCAGCTAGTATGAGATATGAATATAGACTTTTGAATCACCTTTGGAATATGCCATCAAAAAAAGTTAAAATAGAATTAAAAAAATTTATTTCTGCTTTTAATAAAAGATGGATTGGAGACAAAAATGGATTTTTATATATAAAGGTTTTCAAAACACCAGAAGAACTTGGTGATTTGGTAATTTCCTCTTCTCTTTTTACGAGTACAGAAGAGGAATTACAGGATAAAATAGGAATGACAATAGATGAGTGGAAAAATGTTTGTAGTACAGCTATAAAAGATACTGATAATGGTAAAATATTTAGAAATATTTTATTAAAAAAATTAAGTGAAGTATTTTAGAAAATTTAATAAATAACAAATTATATTGATTAGTTATTTAAATTTTACTGGTATAATCAAAAAACACAATTATAACTTTGAAATGTATTCTAAATCAAAAAAATGGTACTCTTTTGTGTAGTTACATTTAGTAACTAATACAAAAGAGTACCATTTCTATTACATGATAAATTTACATATAGGGTTACTCGTTGAGAATTAAACTTATAATATTAGAATGTATTTCCATACTAGAAATAAGGGGAATTCTTTTGCGTAGCGTTGCGTTGATAATTTAGTTGTAGGATTTCTTCATCAGAAGTTGTTCTATTATCGCTTGTCATCAACTTGTTTAAGGAGCATGCAAGAATGGGACAACTTCTGCTGTTAGAAATCCACAGCTAAATTATCTAGCAACCGAGCTAAAGAATTCTCCTTATTTCGGTTAGTTATTACATAAGTCTAAGTCTTGATTTTGATATCTATAAAATGTTATTTTATATTTAAATTTTTTTCAGTAAATTCAGTATTTATTAAATATTGATGTTTTCAACAGAAGCTATGCTTTGAGATGAGATTCCAAGCATTTCACCAGTAAATCCAAGACCTTCTTCAGTAGTTGCTTTAATATTGATTTGATCAATATTTATATTGAGAGACTTTGCTATGTTTTCCCTCATTTTTTCAATATGAGGTAGCATTTTTGGCTTTTGGGCTATTATTGTAGCATCAATATTATTTACTTTATATCCTTTTTTATTAATTAGCATATTTGTTTCCTTAAGCAGTTTAATACTAGAGATACCTTTGAATCTATCATCCGTATCAGGAAAGTGTTTGCCAATATCTCCAAGAGCGCATGCGCCTAATAAAGAATCCATTATAGCGTGAAGTAGAACATCTGCATCTGAATGTCCAAGCAATCCCTTCTCATATGGTATTTCAACGCCACCTAAAATTAATTTTCTATTGTCGACCAATTTATGAACATCATATCCTAATCCAACTCTCATACATATCACTCCGTTTAAATGTTATTATATTTTATATATTTTAACATAATAACAGTATTATATGAAAAGAAATATAATCAAATTTATGAGTTTTAACTAAAAAGACGTTTCTTTTTATCTGAATAGATATTTGATGAAGATTTGGATTTAAATTTAAACTTATTAGAGAAAAAATGAAAAAGCTTATTTAAAAGATAGTTGGCAAAAGTTATTTTTCGTTTATTGATAAAGTCTACGTATATAATTTTCCTTTTCATATACTATCCCCCAAAAAATATTAATTTAGACATATTGAAAAAATAGCCATTCAATATGCCAAGCTATTTTTTATCATACTTGGTAGGCATATTAATTTAATAGTTCCCTATACCAAATATATATCATTATTTAATGTAAAATATAATTGCATTTTGAATTTTTTATTTTATTTCATATGCCTTAAATTAACACTAATTATATAAAGTTTTACGGACAAGCAAATTTCTATGCTATAATAATATATTATGAAAGAATGTTAATTTTGATTGTATAGTTTTTAGATTTTATAAGAGGTGTTGGGGATATGGAAACTACGAAATTTAATAGAAATAAGTATGTATTTACATCGATTCCAGCTATGTCACTTGTAGGAGAATCAATGATAGCTAATAGAAGTAAACAATTGACTTTGTTTTTACAGGAGTTAGATTCTTATAATATTTTACTGAGGGATTTGGTTAATTTTCCATTGAAGGAATCTGATAGAAATGTAGCATTAAATATAGCATATTATATAAATGGTATAGATGATTTAGAGAAATCTGTAAAAAGTAAAAAGGATTTGCCTATAACTAGATTGAGCAGAGCTATTAATATAAAATCTAACTATTTACAAAAAATGAGAGATTATATTTTAGCATATTATATAATATTCTCTAATAAGCAATATAAATTGATACAGGATTATTTTAGAATAAAGTTAAAAGAAGATAATAGAGAAGTAATTAATCTTCCGAATAAAAAAATAGATGAAATCCATAGAGGTATAGTAGTAGCATCATTTAAGAAATCAGTATATGTATTAAATTCCAAGGGAGAGTTTTTGAAGTTAAAAACTATTCGCAGACCAAGAATTGGAGAATTGGCGGATGGGAAACAAAAAAAAGGTATACGAGATTATAAAATACATATATCAATTGCTTTAATTATTCTAGTATTTTTATGTTGTGCTATAGTTGCTCAGTATAGAAAAATAGAAACTATAGTTGTTATACAAATTAATTCTAATATTAAACTTCATGTAAATAGGTTTGATAAAGTAATATATGCATATTCACCTACAGAAAAGGGAAAGACTCTTCTTGAAAGCACTGATGTTTTAAATAAAAATATTGATGATGCTATGTCAGAAATATTTGATTATGCATTTGATAATCAAATGATAGATTTAAGTAAAAAAAGTATAATAACGATAAATGGAAAACAAGTGAAGTATGGTGAACTTTCTAAAACGAATAAATTTTTAGAAGATAAGAATGTACCAATACTTATAAACAATGGAGGAAATCAACAAAGATTGCCTCAAGGTTTTGAACAGGAAGAAAAAGCTGAAAGTAAAAAATAAATTTAAGAAACATGAAAATAAATAACAAGTCCAAAATTGTTAAGGATATTTTTCATCAGGCAAGAAGATAAATTGCTCTCATAGTAGGTCTATTAGGTCAATTTATCCACGTAGCATGATGATAAATAGGCTGACAAATGGACTTGTTATTTTTTGGTGGTTGATAAAATTTGTTTGAATGTAGCCATAGTATAATTGGAATTAATATAAATTCGATTAAGTTCAAGAGGAGAATCATCTCTATCGGCAAGTCCTCTATCAGTGGTGAATGCTAGGCTATATCCAGCAGCTTTTGCAGCTTTAATGCTATCTTTATTGTATTTTCCATAAGGATAAGCAATTGAAAATACAGACTTGCCTGTTATTGATTCTAGTGTTTTTTTTGATTCTTTTAATTGTTTTAATTGTTCATCATAACTTAATTTGTTAAGTTCGGAATGATTAACAGTATGACTTTGAATATCTACTCCGTAATCAGACATTTCTTTTATAGCATCTTTAGATAAATAATATTCTCCGTCTAGGTCAGAGGTTATGCAAAAAATAGTAGCTTTCATATCAAGTTCTTTCAAGATAGGGAAAGCGTTTTGATAATTATCCATATATCCATCATCAAATGTAATAACTATACTTTTTTCAGGAATAGGAGAATTATTTAATAAATAATCACTAAGTTCGCTTAGAGTTAAAGTTACATATCCTTGATCTTTTAAATATTTAAGTTCATTTTTAAGCTTTTGAGGAGATATTGTAACTTCATTATGATTAGAATCTCTAACTGAATGATAATATAATACTGGAACACCTCTATTATCATTAGTTAAGGTTGACTCGTCAAAAGTTCTTTTTTTTTCAATATTTGAATTATTTATTTTAGAATCATTTCCAGATTCATATTCATCTAAAGCTTTACTAATATTTTTAGATTCTACTTTTGGAAGAATATTTTTATATATAGAATATCCACTTAATACACAAACTAAAAAAGTAGCTATAAAGATGAGAAGACTTTTATTTTTAAAGTTATATTTTTTTAACATATTATTGTTACAACCCTTCTTATATCGTAATTTAATATTGTATTCTTTTATAATTATATCCAAAATTAAATAAAATAAATGAGCAATCACATAATTGATAATCATTTATTCTAAAATAATATCTGTGTTAAGAATTCATGTATTATTTTAGAATAAGATTTAAAAAGTGTAGCATAATATAAAAAGAGTACAACTTATTAACATTATCAACATCCCCCTGTGGATAAGATGTTATAAATATGTTAACATACATAATTTTACAAAAAAGTTTTGTGGATATATGATGAAAATTTTATAAAAAAGTATAAGCCAAGGAGAAGAAAATATGGGCTATATAGTGAATGTAATCGGTGCATTGGGGATAAGTTTAATGTTATCTACAGCTTATCCACAACAATTGTTAATAAATAGTGAATTACAGAGTTCAAGTGAATTTAGAATTGTGGAAAAGTCTATACGAAAAGACCTAGATTATCTAAAAGAGGACATAAAAATACCTCAATTAATAGGAGGAAATGATGAAAAAAAGATAAATTTAATAAATAGTATAATTAATAAGAATATTTTGCCCAAGGCAAATGAAGCAGAAGAAATATCAAAACAATATTTCGATATAAATGTACAAGAAAAGCCTAGATTTCCTTATGAAGTTTATTCAACTTATAATATAACAAGTGACAAAAATTCATTTGTTAGTTTTTATGATGATTATTATGAATATTTAGGAGGAGCACATGGATTGACTAGTAGAACTTCATATACAATAGATAAAAATAAAGAAGAACTTCTCAATTTAAAGGATTTATTTGCTTCAGGATATAATTATGCTGATATTATAAATAATGAAATAAGAGAACAAATTAAAAAAAATCCACAGGATTATTTTGATTCAGGAAGTGAATTTAAGGGGATTGGTGAAAATCAATCTTTTTATATAGACGATGATAATTTAGTTATTTATTATCAATTATATGAAATAGCACCTTATGTGAAGGGAATACCAGAATTTAAAATTCCATTAAGCACTTTTGGAAAAAATTTTATATACTAAAATTTATAAGTATTATCGAGTACTAAGTTTTAGTAATACCAACCGAAATATGACATATATATGTTTGGTCGAACTATGAAAAGTTTATTTGGATTTACTAAATTAGAAGTTGTAGCAAATATTGATTATTCTAAAAATATTTTTTAGAATAATCAATATTTGAACAATTCCTAATTTAGCAATGTCAGCAATTCATTTTTTAATGACTATTTTATATATGTGTGTGATTTAAAATTTATATAGGTGATAAGTTATGTATTACTTTTCTCTTGTTATTTCATAACTTTAAATTATTTATTAATACCATCATGTGCATTATTATTTTGATTTCCTCTAAATCCATACCCATCGGAAATTATTCTACCTATTCCAGTTACCTTTCCAGTTATGCAACCTCGACAGTGAGCAGGAGTATCCCCTGTGCATATCTTACCTGGGTATAAAGCATATAATTTTCTATATTCACCTTCTGTAACATTTGGCATTACAACATTGGCACCACTTTGTAGTGCAATCACTCTGCCATTTGGAGTTAATGACTCCATTGCAGTTGTTGCAGGAATATTTATATCTGGAAGAATTAAACGTGTTAAAGCCATAACTTTTAGAGCTAAAGTAAGGTTTCCACCTTCAGCATCATGTAACGGTGTATCTTCATTTGGTATAAACGGTCCTATACCTATCATATCTGCATTTATCTTTTTAAAGAATAATATATCCTTTGCAATAGATTCTAAGGTTTGACTAGGAAGTCCAACTAGAATGCCACTACCAACTTCATATCCTAATTCGCCTAAGTTTTCTAAACACTTTAATCTTTCTTCAAAGCTCATATTTGGATCCATATCTTCATAAAGTTTTTTATCTGTAGTTTCAATACGAATCAAATATCTATCAGCGCCAGCTTCTTTAAAAGCTTTATATTCATCATAAGTTTTTTCGCCTAAACTTAAAGTTAAAGCCACATCTAATTTCTTTATTTCTTTTATGATCTTAATCATTCTTTCCTTCGTAAAGTAGTCATCTTCTCCACCTTGAAGTACAAGAGTTCTATATCCATAGCTGACAGCTTTTTTGGCAAAATCTAAAATTTCTTCTTCACTTAATCTATATCTTTTTAAATTTTTATTATCTCTTCTTAAACCACAATACATACAGTTTCTTTTACATATGTTTGTAAATTCGATTAATCCTCTTAGATGAACATAGTTACCTAAGTATTTTTCACGAACTTCATCAGCTGCTTTGAAAAGTTCTTCATTTATATCATCATTTTTTAGCAATTCAAGTATTTCAATTTCATTTAAATCATGAGTAATTTTAGCTTTTTCAATAACTTTATTCATAGTTCCTCCTAAATTAAAAATTAGGCACATGAGAGAAAATAATAGATCAAAATAGACGAGCATACTGGTCTATTATTTTTTTTGATTGTGCCTTAATAAGTATACTCTATAAAATATTCTAGAAAAGTGCAATAAATAAAATTAAATTTTTATATGTTTGAATGAATAGACAAAGTATTGTTAAAGAATTTTGGGGCAAACTATTTATAGATTTTTTTATAATAATTATTACAAAATAAAGAAATACTTTTGTTAAAACTCTTAAAATGAATTTTGGAGGTGAGTTAACAGTTAATAAAAGTTTATAAAACTATCTTGATTTTTTATAATATTGTCATTGTAATATATTTCAAGAGGTGATTTTATGAAATACTATTCAATTGGATGATTTTTCGAATTGATAGGAAAAACAACTTAAACATTAAGGTAGCGGGATAAAGATAATGTTTTAAACCACACCATACAACAGAAAGTGGTTATAGATATTATCCTTAAGAACAACTTAATCATTTTTTAGGACTTAGAGGAGAAGAACAATAAAAAGGAAAAGTAATGGGATATTGTGGAGTTAATTTAGATAAACAAAAAGATGATTAAGGAGTTGTTAAAGGATGATACTGGCGAAGAAAGTTAGAATTATTCCAAGTATAGAACAAGAGCAAAAATTATGGCAATCGGCTGGAACTGTAAGATTTATTTATAATTGGACACTTGCAAGACAAGAGGAGAATTATAAAAATGGTGGCAAGTTTATTTGCGATAATAATTTAAGAAAAGAAATTACCATACTTAAAAAAAATAATTTATCATGGCTTAATGAAGTTTCTAACAATGTTGCAAAACAGGCTATAAAAGATGGATGTTTGGCTTATAAAAGATTTTTTAAAGGTTATTCAGATAAGCCAAGATTTAAAAGCAAAAGAAAAACCAAGCCATCATTTTACAACGATAATGTAAAATTAAAAGTTAAGCGTAATATGGTTTTAATTGAAAAAGTAGGTTGGGTTAAAACATCAGAACAAATACCAATGAGTGTTAACTATGCTAATCCAAGAGTGAGTTTTGATGGAAAATATTGGTATATATCTATAGGCATAGAAAAAGAACAACCAGTAGTGAAATTAACAGACGAGAGCATAGGTATAGACGTTGGAATTAAAGACCTTGCTATATGCTCCAATAGAATGATTTTTAAAAATATTAATAAAACAAGTTTAGTTAAGAAATTAGAAAAAAGATTACGTAGGTTGCAACGTAAAATATCAACAAAATATGAGTTAAATAAAGAAGGGAGGATGTTTGTCAAAACAAGCAACATTATAAAACTTGAAAAGCAAATTAGATTGCTTCATAGAAAGTTATCTAATATTCGGAACAATCATTTACACCAAGCAACTACTAAGATAGTGAAAACCAAGCCGTCAAGAGTAGTTATGGAGACACTTAATATTAAAGGTATGATGAAGAATAAACATTTATCTAAAGCTATAGCTAAACAAGGATTGTATGAGTTTAAAAGACAACTTCAATATAAATGTGAATTTTATGGAATTGAATTTGTTGAAGCTGACAAATGGTATCCATCATCAAAGATCTGTAGTGAGTGTGGTCATGTAAAAGCTAAATTATCACTATCAGAAAGAACTTATATCTGTGAAGAATGTGGAGCTGTAATTGATAGAGATTTTAATGCTTCAATTAATTTAAGTAGATATTCAGCATGATTACTTAAACAGTTATGTTTGAAGTGTAGGATTCGTTGTATCCGAAGTTAAGCCCTTGGAGTGTTATATAAAACGAAAGTAGTATGTTTTTAGAATTACAAAATCGGACACATTGAACGGGGAATTAAACAAACTTTATAAAGTTTTATAGGTTTTTGGCAACGGTAAAGAAATGAGAGTTACAAATGCAGAAGAACTAACCAATAGAATACAAGAATTAAGAAGGGCACAAAAGGAATATTCAAAGTTTACCCAAGAACAAGTAGATAATATATTTAGGGAGGCAGCTATGGCAGCTAATAATGCAAGAATAACTCTTGCTAAAATGGCTGTAGAAGAAAGTGGTATGGGTATAGTAGAAGATAAGGTTATAAAAAATCATTTCGCCGCCGAATATATATATAATCAATATAAAGATACTAAAACATGTGGTGTAATTGAAAGAGATGAAATGTTTGGAATAACTCATATTGCTGAACCAATAGGAGTAATAGCAGCAATAGTACCAACAACAAATCCAACATCAACAGCAATATTTAAAACATTAATTGCTTTAAAAACAAGAAATGCAATAATTATAAGTCCCCATCCAAGAGCAAAAAATTCAACAATACAAGCAGCTAAAATAGTATTAGAAGCAGCAGAAAAAGCTGGAGCACCAAAAGGTATAATAGGGTGGATAGATGAACCTTCAATTGAACTATCAACAAATGTTATGGCACAATCAGATATTATACTAGCTACAGGCGGACCAGGAATGGTTAGAGCTGCATACTCTTCAGGAAAACCAGCAATTGGAGTTGGTGCTGGAAATACCCCAGCAATAATTGATGATACAGCTCATATAAAGATGGCTGTAAATTCTATTTTACTTTCAAAAACTTTTGATAATGGAGTAATTTGTGCATCAGAACAAAGTTTAGTAGTAATGGAATCAGTATATGAAGAAGTTAAATGGGAGTTAAATGCAAGAGGTGCATATATTCTTAAAGGCGATGAAGTAGATAAGGTTAGACGTGTAATATTAAATTCAAATGGAGCTTTAAATGCAGACATAGTAGGTCAATCAGCTCATAAAATAGCAAAACTTGCAGGGGTTGATGTAGATGAAGCTGTAAAGGTATTAATTGGAGAAATCGAATCACCTGAACTTGAAGAACCATTTTCACATGAAAAATTGTCACCAATCTTAGGTATGTATAAAGTTAAAACTTTTGATGAAGCATTAAAGATAGCAGCAAGATTAATAGAATTAGGTGGATTTGGTCATACATCAATACTTTACACAGATCAAATAAAATCACTAGATAGAATAAAACAATTTGGAACAGCAATGAAAACTGCTAGAACATTGGTAAATATGCCTGCATCTCAAGGTGCAATAGGAGATATATATAACTTCAAGTTAGCACCATCATTAACACTTGGATGTGGATCTTGGGGTGGAAACTCAATATCAGAAAATGTAGGACCTAAGCATTTAATAAATGTTAAAAGGATTGCTGAGAGGAGAGAAAATATGCTTTGGTTTAGAATTCCAGATAAAATTTATTTTAAATATGGTTGTCTTCCAGTAGCGTTAGAGGAACTAAATGCTATGCATAAGAAAAGAGCATTTATAGTAACAGATAGAGTGCTATTCGATTTAGGATATACTCATAAAATTACAGATATATTAAGTAAAAACAATATAGAATATAAAATATTTTCAGATGTAGAGCCTGACCCAACATTAAAGGCAGCTAAAAAAGGTGCAGAAGAAATGAATAACTTTAATCCAGATGTAATTATATCGGTTGGAGGAGGTTCACCTATGGATGCAGCTAAAATTATGTGGGTAATGTATGAGCATCCAGATGTTAAATTTGAAGATTTAGCTATGAGATTTATGGATATAAGAAAGAGAGTATATAAGTTCCCAACAATGGGAGAGAAAGCAATGATGGTTGCAATACCAACATCAGCAGGAACAGGTTCAGAAGTAACACCATTTGCAGTAATCACTGATGAAAATACAGGAATAAAATATCCATTAGCAGATTATGCATTAACTCCTAATATGGCAATAATAGATGCAGAACTTATGATGAGCATGCCAAAAGGATTAACTGCTGCTTCTGGAATAGATGCTTTAGTTCATGCAATTGAAGCTTATGTTTCAGTATTAGCATCAGAATATACTAATGGATTAGCATTGGAAGCTATAAGATTAACATTTAAATATTTGCCAGAGGCTTATAATGAAGGAACTACAAATGTTAAGGCTAGAGAAAAAATGGCTCATGCGTCTTCCGTAGCAGGAATGGCATTTGCAAATGCATTTTTAGGAATATGCCATTCAATGGCACATAAATTAGGTGCATTTCATCATGTACCTCATGGTGTAGCAAATGCATTGTTAATAGATGAAGTAATTAGATTTAATGCAACAGATGCTCCTAGAAAACAAGCAGCATTCCCACAATATAAATATCCAAATGCAGGATGGAGATATGCTAGAATAGCAGATTATTTACATTTGGGAGGAAAAACAGAAGAAGAAAAAATTGAACTTTTAATAAAAGCAATTGATGAATTAAAACAAAAAGTAGGAATACCTAATAGTATAAAAGAATTTGGAGTTTCAGAGGAGAAATTCTATTCAACAATAGATGAAATGGTAGAGCAGGCATTTGATGATCAATGCACAGGAGCTAATCCAAGATACCCATTAATGAGTGAAATTAAAGAAATGTATATAAAAGCATTTAATGGCGGAAATGTAGCAAATAGTGGAGATGACGAATAAAAGTCAGGCAGAGAAGGAAGAGACAAAAGTAGAAGAAGTGAAAAATAATATGTCTAAATAACAGCTTTTATATATAATTAGATTTAAACAAATTACACATAAGGGTATAGAGGGTACTGAATGAAAATTTAAAAGATATTAACTAGAGAGTGTGAAATAGTCTGTGTAAACTTTCTGAAAATATAATATATTAAATTTTCAGAATGAAGAGAGCACAGACTAACTCTTTATCTAAAGATTAATTGGTGAAATTAGACGTTCTTAGTATACTATAAGAATTTAGAAATATATTAAGAACGCTAAAATAATGATTGAGTTAAATAAAAGTTAGCAGATACTTTTCTGATTGTATCCATTCCTAAATGTTCGTTTTACATACTAAAATTATACTCTTACTAAAATAATATAATAAATTTGTATATTATACAATTATATTGTATAATGTTGTTTCATATAGTATAAAAAGGAAGAACATACTGATAAGAGATATACAGATTGGAGCGTGATACTTTTGTATTCTATTATTTTAGTGGAGGATGAACCTTTACAAAGACGTGTTTTAAAAAAACTTATTATTTCAATAAATGAATCTGTAAAGATTTATGAGGCTGATAGTGAAAGCACAGCTTTAGATATAATTAAAAATAATGATATTAATATGTTTTTAATAGACATTCATTTAAAAGAATCTTCGGGATTAGATCTTGCAATTAAGATTAGAAGTATTCTTAAATATGAATTTAGACAAATGATTTTTTTAACAACTAATGTGAATTATATAACAGAAGCTTTTAAACGAACACATTGTTATGATTACATAATAAAGCCGTATGATTATAAAGTGGTACAAGATATGATAAGTAAGATTATATTAAATGAAACTAATAATTTAAATAATAAGAATAATAATTTGAAAGAAGATGAAATTATTATAACTTTAAAAAAAGGAAGTTATTTAAAAATAAAAACAAAAGATATTATTTTTATAGAGGTTAAAGGTAATAATTGTGAAGTAAATACTACTAATGGTATTTATATTGCTAATAGAATGAGCTTGAAGAAAATCATGAAATTAATTAATTGTGACTATATAATTCAAAGTCACAGAGGTTTTGTTGTAAATATAAATTATATATGTAAAATAGAAAGATTAGATGGAAAATTAAGCATGATATATTTCGATGAATATGATAGAACAGCTTTTTTGGGAGATAAATTTAAAGATATTATTATATCTGAGTTTAGAAGAGAAAAATTGATAATATGTTAAATGATTTTATTATAAATGTTTTGGATATGTTTAATATAGTTGACTTATGGACAGTCTTAACTAACAGAAATACCAACATATATGCTAATATAATTTTATCTCTAAAAACGACCTATTTAGAGTTTTAGATGGAAACTTTAAATGGGTTTTTTAAGTGTGTTGAAGGTTATTTCAGCTATTTTTTTAGGTATTAATATCCAAACAAATGCAGTTGTAATTATTTTACTTCATGAATTTAACATCGACTAAATATTTATTTTTGATGATAAAAAGCATATTTGACGGAAATAAAGACGAAATATGGGTTATTTACGTTTAATCAACGATTTTCTACGTTTAGTCATCTAGGTATTTACTTAAGTTGAGGATTGTGTAAATATGTAATTACATGTGGCCACAATGTAAATATGTAATAGTAATTAGATAGCGTTAACAATAAATCATGTTCACTTTATAATTAATTTATTTGACAGTTTTAATAAGAATTTAAATTAATAAAAAATAGTTTACATAGATTTGATAAGTTTACGTCAGAATGATGAATAGATAGGAGATTGTAAAAATGAAAAAAATATTATTATCAGCTCTTTTAGGGGTTGCTGTACTACTTCCAACTACTGCAGCATTTGCATATGCACATGGTGACACTGGTGAATGGTATATGCAGAGTTCAAAGACGGAGATTCAAGGTTCTTTATATTTAGTTAATAACAATAAACCAAATGTAGCTCAAGCTAAAACATATAATGTTGATGAGAATGGAAAAAAAGTTAGAGTAAAAATATATGCAACAGCAGATGGACAAACTATTGAGGGTAGTGATCGTGACGCTACTGGGTATCCAACAGCATATATTAAAAGCTCAGCTAGAAAACCTGATGCTTGGGGAAGCGGTCATACAACTACTCCATCACCAGATCCATATGAATGGTTATATATTCAAGTATCAGATCTTTAATAAAATTTAATAAAATAATAGTATTAGTAAAGCTTTATGCTTTACTAATACTATATGGAGTAAAATATGAGTAAATATACAAAGATAGATATATTTTTAATAATTGGTTTTTTAGTTTCTGCCTTTGCATTTAGTTTAACTATAAGCAATGCATATTCAAAATACAATAAAGTTGTAGAAATGAATGAATTTAATAAAAATTATAAAACTTTAAATGTAAATTTAATAAATGAAAATAAAAGTGAAGATAATAATATTCGAAAAAAAGACGTAAAGAATATGAATTTATCAGAAATAATAAGTGAGATTCAAGGCATTGGATATAAAAAAATTATTTTATCGCCACTTGAAACTCAAATAGAGGTTGGCAATCATTATTACATTAATCAGATATGGCCATGTTCTGCTGGAATTGATATAAGGAGTCAGAATATAATTAAAGGAAGATACTTAACTGAAGAAGAGTTAAACAGTAATGAAAAAGTTGCAGTTATAGGTTTTGGGTTAGAAAGATTAATTGAAGAAAAGAATGGTAAAAATTATATAAAGGTATTTGATGAATATTATAAAGTAATTGGAATTCTAGGAAATACAGAGGTATTTAAATATAGTAGTATAATTCCAATAAAATCATTTTATTTTATAGATAAGCCAATGGCTAAAGTTGATTTCTGGGAAAATTGTACAGATAATACGAATATTAAAGAAAATGATAGTAATATTAATATTATAGAAACTGATATTCAAAAGATTCCAATTGTAAAATATTTGTTTAGAAATGTTTATGAACTTAAAAATAGTTTATATCAAGTAATTATTGGAATAACAAATTTACTTTTATTCTCATATTTTTCTGCTAAATCTATGCGACAAAAAGTTGCTATTATGAAAGTCCTCGGCGGTAAAAATAAAGATATATTTAAAGAAATATTTCTAAAGTTTATAAAAGTAGCTTCTATTGGTATTATTGGAGGACTAATATTATCAAATTTCACAATAAATTTTATGAGACAATCATTTATGTCTGAATATTCAGTGATTAACATTGAAAACATTGCGTTAACTTCAATTCTAATATTATTAATATCTATAGTTGTTTCTATAGTGGTTCTATTTAATGTGATTAACTTTAAAATAATGAAGGAAATAAGGTAGTTAATATGAGAAATAAATTTATCTTTTTTGATATAAGAAGAAATGGTATTGTTAGTATATTAATTATCATAGAAATAGCTCTATGGATATTTTATACAGCTTCTTTAGTTTCATTAATCAACTTTGATAATTCATATAGAAAAAGATACAATAGAGCAATTTCTATTGATAATTCAGAAATCATGACATTTTATAAAATGATTAATAATGATAATTCAGATGAAGATCACGATACCTATATAAATTATATAAAAGAAACTCTAAAAGTGATAAAAAACAGTAACTATACATATGGATTTATTCAAAGAGATATGAATGAAAGATTTCCAATCGAAACTTTTGGTTTCACGCCTAAAGAATTATTTGGAAACTTTACAGAAATGGATGAACTTAATTCACCAGATAATCCAATTGGATTTAATTATGGAATGATAGAAAATTATAAGAAAAATATAATTGGAGAAATTTATGAAGATGATTGGACTCGAAGTGATAATTATATACCTGTAATTGTTGGAAACGAAATAGGCGAAAAAGTTCATATTGGTGATAGTTATGTATCGAATAATATAACATATAAAATCATAGGTATTTTTAAGAAGGATACATTAGCTTTTGATTATACAAGCAGTGTAGATAGTTCATTTTTGTTAAATACATCATTCGTTATCCCATTGAGCGAAGAAAAATTCTTTGATAATTTTGGGCATGAACCTATAACAATATTTTTTAATGGAGATAAGCAAATTGGTTCAAAGAATCTAAACCCTGCCATAGAAAGTATATCAAAAGATATAGTGATTTCAAATTTTGAGGACGATTTAAATAAATTTTTAGACGAATTAAAAACAAAAAAATATTATGAAATATTTAGAATAATTATAATTACTATTATTGCATCCACATCAATAATTACTACAATTAATTATAAAATAAATGAAGATAGGTCCAGAATTGGAATTTTATATTCTTTTGGAGTTAGTAAACTAAATATATTCAAAACTTTTTCTGCTGAATTTTTTATAAGCATAATTCTTGGAATTATAGGTGGAAGTTTATTTTATTTGAAGAACTGCAAAAGCGTTTATGTCTTTTTTATTAATGAGAATATATTATTTAATTTAAATATTTCGATAGGAATATTGTTATTATTAATTATATTAATAATGTTAGTAGGATTTAGTCAAATAAATAAATTGACTCCAAAAGAGATGATAGGAGGGTTTGTAGAATGAGCATATTAGATGTGAGAAATATATATAAAATTTATGGAAAAGATAATAGTAAAGTTATAGCTCTTAATGGAATAAGTCTAAAAGTTAATTCGGGTGAAGTTGTAGCTATTATGGGACCATCAGGTTGCGGTAAAAGCACATTACTTAATATATTAGGATGCATAGATGCTCCAACGCAAGGAGAATCTTATATAGATGGAACTCAAGTAAACTTTAAAAAACTCAATAATTTATCAGAAATTAGAAACAAAAAGGTTTCATTTATATTTCAAAATTTTGCTTTGATAAAAGATCTTAGCGTATTAGAAAATATAATATTACCTCTTAAATTTAGGGGGATTTCATATAAAGAAAGAGTAAATAAAGCAAAAAAATATTTAAAAGAATTAGAGATTGAAAATTTTAAAAATAAAAATATAAGAGAACTGTCAGGTGGACAGCAACAAAGAGTTTCAATTGCAAGAGCTCTTACTCAAGAAAGTGAAATTATATTAGCAGATGAACCAACAGGTGCATTAGATGAAATAAATAGTATTAAAATTATGGAAGTATTAAAAGAATTGAATAAAAAGTATAATAAGACAATAATTGTTGTAACACATGATAATCTTGTAGCAAGTTTTTGTGATAGAATTCTAAAGATGAAAGATGGATGTTGGGATAATAATTGAAACGTAATTTAAATGTTTTATTCTTACGATATATTTTAGCATAATGTTGATTTTAAAGATCAAGTAAATGAAATACTTTTAACAGTTTTTGTGGTAGGTGTAGGATTAAAACAATTTATCTTATATGTATTTTATTTAAAGTTTAAGCAGTTGCTAAAACTGAAGGTAAAAAAATAAATAATTATTTTAAAGATAGATAAGTTTTTACAATGAGGGAGCTAATCTGCGGAAATGAAATATTCTAAGAAACTAAAGTTAGTTGCACTATCAAAAAACAAATTATGGGGGAATAATAAATGAAAAAAATTTTTATTAGATATACTCTTTTTACACTTTTAACCATGATTAGTATATCATCAACTGCATTTGCCAAAGAAAATACTTCAAAAGAAGATACTAATGCTCAAATGAAGCAACTTATAGATAAAAGTAAGCATGATTCAGATGAATTAATCAAAAACTGGGATAAGCTTAAAGTTACAAAAGCCTCAAAACAATCAAGAAGAATAAATACCATTAATAGTTTTGACTCGGAAGCTGCACCAAATAGTGTTGGAAGTTATGGTGATATACTTGTAACTCCAGCAACTGTTTTTGGAACTGGACCTATTACTGGACATGCTGGAATGGTTGATTTGAATCCTGATCTTACAATAGAAAGTATGACTTCAGCAGGGGTTCGCAGATATACAAATGATTGGAAAACTAGATATAGTAAAGCTTTATGTGCTACAGTAAAGAACTCTAATCCTAGACAAGCTGTAGATTATGCAATTAGTAAAATAGGAAGTGATTATAATTATAATTTCTTAAATAAATGGAAAACAGATAAATTTTATTGTTCACAGCTTGTCTGGAGAGCATATATAGAACAAGGTATTGATTTAGATAAGGATGGCGGAAATGCTGTTTTACCAACTGATTTAGTTACCGATAAGATTGATATTAATTGGAGAACTAATTATTAGCTAATTCATTATAATATGAATCACAAATATAGATTTTTTAGACACTTGTGATTCTATATATAAGTTTCTTAAAAAACAAACCACTTAATAGTATGAATTGATTATGTATCAATATTAATATTGACGTAATTTTATTTTAACCTATAATGTGGTTTATTTAAGGTTAAAATTAATATGGGGAGATAAATGATGTATAAGAATAAAAAAATATATTTCCTTTTATCTGTAATTATAATAATGATATTGAGTTTAAGTTTTGTATTATTACATAATAGAGAATTAAAAAACATATGCCTTATATATTCTGATTCCATTGAAGAAGATAGTGAAATTGTATATTTAGATAGGAATTTCACTATAAAAAAGAATATACAAATACCTGCAAGGGATATAGTAACAAGTTGTAATAAGAAAGATACAGTATTGTTGCCAACGTTATCAGATAATAAATTATTTGAAGTTGATAAAGATGGAATTGTTAAATCATCGGAAACTGATTTTGGAGGGAATTACATAAGGTGTAAGAACAATGAAGAATTAATTCTATATAATGTATCCCTAGAATATAATAGAATTAATTTTATAAGTTCAGATTCTCAGAAAAAGTCGTTAGATATAAAAGAATCATTGCTTTTGTCTGGTGATTTTGATGATGAAAATGTATATATATTAGGTTATAAATTTGATCAAAATAAAGAAGGAGATACATTTCTGTTTATTATAGATAAAAATGATTTTAAAATAAAAGATCAAATTAAATTAATGAAAAACATGCGAATATATGATACTTCATTAATTGATGGTAAACTTTTTATTGGCGTAGATAGCAAAGTAGATTATTTATTATATTATGATGTGAAAAAATCTACTTTAAATAAAATTGAATATAAAGAGTATATTAAAGATGGTATAATGGATACTAAAAAGATTCTGTATAATGATAAATATATTTTTTACTTATTTTTAGATGGTAATATATTGAAATTAAATAGGAAAGATTTAAATATTATAAAAAATATTAAGCTAAATAATAAAATAATTTTGAGTGGTTGTTTAGATAAAAATCAGCTATATTCTTTAAGCGTAGACATCAATAAAAATAATCAAATAGGTTTAGTCGACGTCTTTGATATTGATAAGCTTAATAATATAAATAATTTTTCAGTTGGTCCAATAAGAAATACAACTCCAAGAGATATATTTATACTACAATAATAATTAAAGGAGTTATAATTTATGAAGAAAATACTTACAATCATAGCACCAAGTATATTGACATATACATATATATTTATAGATTCTCATTTTCCATATAGTAAATGGATTTTAATAGGAATTTATATTTTATTTCCTATTATGTTTATTGCTCAAACTATTATTTCTTTTGGATCAATAAAAAATATGTTAATTGGATTTCTATTATTGTCACTATCAATCATAGTGCCTATTAATGAATGGTATAAAGTGGGTAGCATGATTGTACCTATAATAATTTACTCGTCATTAGGTATAATAACATTTTTCTTATCAAAGACAATAAATACTGTTAAAAGAAAATGGAAAAAATAAATCTAATATAAAGTTTTAAGATTCAACTGATGGAAAGAATTAATTGGAACTTAAGGTAGAATATCCAGTTATTTTTATTATTTTCAAAAATCAAAAGCATATGAACTATAAAGAATTTGTAAATGCAATTATGTTAATAGATAATCTGTGTGGAATATATTGGCATTTATTGAAGATCAATGAATTGGATTGGATAAATAAAAGAAGTACTTAGGGTTGCAAAAGAAAGCATAGAAGAAGGTATTATAAAAGCATTAAAACGGATAAAAAATGACAAATAGAACATATAATTGTGTAACTATATGTTCTATTTCTTTATGCAAAGCACATTTTGAGTATTTAATCATTCCTTTATTAAGATATAATATTTTAAGCAGCTTGAACTTTTGATTCATTATCATTTTCTATTTCAATTTTTTCTTTTTTACTTTCTACAATATCTCTAATAACCTTAAATATTTGTATTATTAAAGTTGGAAGAAAAGCAAATAAATGAACTGATAATAATTCGCTAGTAGCAAGTGGAGTTATTTCAAATAAGCCTTGAAGTCCAGGTATAAGTAAGACTGCATTCACAAGAATAACACCTACTATAAAAGCAATCCAACTGAATGTATTATTGAATACTCCAAGTGAGAATATTGATTTTCTACCACGGCAATTAAATCCATGGAACAGTCTTGCTAAACATAATGTACTAAATGCCATAGTCATAGCTAGTCCGTCAGAACCCTTAGTAAGTCCTATGTGATATGAAATCATAGTAAATATACCTATAAGTAAACCTTGAATGCAAACATCTTTTATGAAATCTTGTGACAATATGGATTCATTAGCATCTCTAGGCTTATCTCTCAAGACATCTTTTTTAGATTTTTCCATTCCTATTGCAATTGCAGGTAGACTATCTGTTAAAAGGTTAATAAATAATAGATGTACTGCAGCAAATGGAACTGGTAAAGCAAACAATGATGAATAAAGTACTGCCAGTATTCCAGACATATTACCTGAAAGTAAGAATTTTATTGAATTTTTTATATTAGCATATATATTTCTTCCGTTAGTAACAGATTTAACAATAGTAGCAAAATTATCATCTGTTAAAATCATTGATGCGGCATCTTTTGATACTTCTGTTCCTGTTATTCCCATTGCAATTCCAATATCAGCTTGTTTTAAAGCTGGAGCATCATTAACACCATCACCAGTCATAGCAACGATTTTCCCCTTGTTTTGCCATGCTTTGACTATTCTTATTTTGTGTTCTGGGGATACTCGGGCATAAACCGAAATATGTTCTAATTTAGAAAAAAGTTCATTATCAGACATTTTATCAAGTTCTAATCCTTCAACAGCTAAATCATCTTCTTGTAATATTCCGATTTCTTTAGCAATAGCAGAAGCTGTAATCTTATGATCACCAGTAATCATAACTGGTTTAATAGACGCTTTTAAACAATCTGTAACGGCTGATTTAGATTCTTCTCTTGGGGGATCAATCATTGAAATTAATCCTAGGAAAGTAAAGCCATTTTCATCTTCTAAATCAATATTTTTATTTTCATTAAGTTCTTTGTAAGCAAAAGCCAAAACTCTTAATCCTTGAGAGGAAAGTTTTTTGTTAATATTATTTATATGAGTTTTATCTTCATTAGTAAATCTTTTTAATCCATGTATAGTTTTTATCGAAGTTACTCTGTCTAATAATACATCAAGAGCACCTTTGGTTATCATTGTAGATTTCCCGTCTATTTTATGAAGAGTACTCATAAGTTTTCTATCAGAATCAAAAGGAATTTCACTTAATCTAGAATGATTTTTTCTACAATCAATTTCACTTATTGAATAATCATGACCTAAGTTCACTAAAGCAACTTCAGTGGGATCCCCAATTTCATTTCCATCTATAGAAGTTGAATCATTACAAAGTATAGAACTGGTTAAAAGAAAATGTGCTATAGGATTTTTTAAATCAATTTCATTAGCATTAACTAATTTATTATCAACAAAAATTTTTTTGACAGTCATTTTGTTTTGAGTTAATGTACCAGTTTTATCAGAACAAATAACAGATACACAGCCTAATCCTTCAACAGCTTTAAGTTTTTTTATAATTGCATTTTCTTTTGCCATAGATTGAGTTCCAATAGCTAGTACAATTGTAACTATAGAACTAAGAGCTTCTGGAATTGCAGCAACAGCGAGAGCAACAGCAAACATTAAGGAATCAAGAACGTTTGTCCCTCTATATAAGCTTAATCCAAATACAAGAATACAGATTCCAATGATTGCAAGAGCTAATTTCTTAGAAAAAGCATCTAAGGAAGCTTGAAGAGGTGTACTTTTTTCCTGAGTTTCTTCCATTAGGGTAGCTATCTTGCCAAGCTCTGTATTCATACCAGTATTAGTTACAAGGACAGTAGCTCTGCCGTATGTAACTAGTGAACTAGAAAAAACCATGTTCTTCTGATCACCTAAAGCAACTTCGTCTTTATCAATTACATAAGAAATTTTATCAACACTTTCAGATTCACCAGTTAATGAACTTTCATTAACCTTAAGAGAGAAGTTTTCTAAAATTCTACCATCAGCTACAACTAAATCACCAGCTTCTAATATTAAAATATCTCCAGGAACAACAGATTTTGAAGGAATTTCAACTTTAATTCCTTCACGGATAACTTTTGCATTAGGCGAGGTTAATGATTTTAAGCTAGCTAAAGATTGTTCAGCTTTAATATATTGGACAGTACCTAAAATAGAGTTAATAGTTATAACAGCCAAAATTACTATAGTACTTTCGATATTACCAGTTGCCATAGAAATAACAGCAGCAATAATTAAGATAATTACTAACAAATCTTTAAACTGATCAATAAATACAGAAAGTGTACTCTTTTTCTTTCTTTCATTTAAAACGTTCTCTCCAACTGATTCTAGTAACTCACGTGCTTTTTTATTCGTCAGTCCATTAGTAGTTACATCAAATTCTTTTAGTGAATCTTTGATATTTTTAGAAAAGAAATTTTTCATATTAATCCATCCTTTCGTGTTATAAGGTACGTGAAAATAAATAATAAAAAAAGACCTTTAATATAACTTCAAATTTTTGAAGTTATATTAAAAGTCTCGTTACCACTTGGGTATATAACACCAGAATACAAATAGTAAACGCGGTTGTTGATGTTATATTTATAACTACTCCCCTTTAATATAAAACAAGTATTTGTATTAAATATAGTATAAAAAAAGAAAGAAGTCAATGAATTGGATGTATATTTTTAAATTAAATATATTTTATTTATGATAAAATATATTTAAATATAGTAATTAGATATAATACAAGAATAAATTAAAGGTGGGTTGTAATTATGACTGGATTAGTATTAGAAGGAGGAGCATTTAGAGGATTATTTACAGCTGGTGTATTAGATGCATTGCTAGATATAAAAGCAGAAATAAAGTATGTAATAGGGGTATCGGCTGGGGCTACTAATGCTTATTCATATATATCTAAGCAAAAAGGAAGAAATTTAGAAATAATGGAGAGATTTATTAATCATAAAAGATATGTTGGATATGGTAATTTGATAAAATCAAAGGCAATTATGGATTTAGATTTTGTGTTTGATGAAATTCCTAATAAATATTGCATTTTTGATTATAAGACTTTTTCAAATTATGATGGAAAGATGCTTGTGGGAGCTCTTAATATTGAAACTGGAGAATCGGAATATTTTGATAAAGATGAATTGGATGATAAGAATTCTATTTTAAGAGCAACTTGTGCAATACCAATGTTATTTCCATTTGCTAAAATAAAGAATAGTTATTATGCAGATGGAGGTCTATTAGATGCAATTCCAATTAAAAAATCAATAGAAGATGGTAATGATAAAAACATAATTGTTTTAACAAGAAATGAAGGATATAGAAAGAAACAATCAAAAGCTAATAAATTCACATATAAGTTTTATAAAAATAAATATCCAAAGTTAGCTAATGTGCTTAAAAATAGATATATTCAATATAATAAGCAGCTTGATTATTGTAAGGAGTTAGAGGAAAATAAAAAGGCAATTATTATAAGACCAACTATAAAAATGGATATAGGAAGATTTGAAAGAAACAAAAATAAGTTAAAGGCAATATATCAAAATGGATATGATTTAGTTATAAGAGATAAAGATAAAATTCTTTATTACTTGAAGTAAGCATTACATGATTATGAAATATATATTAAAAATAATTTATTGAGTATAATAGAATTAAATTTAGTAAGGTAAGTAGAAGGGATAAGTAAATATGTTGACGAATATTAAGACACCAAAAGTTTATGATCAAGTTATAGAGGAAATTAAAAATAAGATAAAAAACGGTGAGATAAAAAAAGGTGATAAATTACCATCAGAAAGAGAAATGGCAGAGTCACTTGGTGTTTCACGTACATCTGTTAGAGAAGCATTAAGAGCACTTGAAGTAATAGGCCTAGTTGAAAGTAGACAAGGAGCAGGAAATTATATAAGAACTAATTTTAACAATTCCTTATTTGAACCTCTTTCAATTATGTTTATGTTACAAGAGAGTTCACCTAAAGAGATGTATGATTTAAGAGAAACATTAGAATTACAATGCGCTAAACTATCAGCTAAAAATATAGAAGACAATGAGCTTGAGCTTTTAACTGCAATATTAGACAGAATGTATGTTGCAGAAAGTGAAGAAGAAAGTCTTGAATTGGATATTAAGTTTCACTATTTACTTGCAAAGACATCAAGGAATGTATTGCTAATAAATGTTGTTGAAGTCATATCACAACTTATGGACGAGTTCATTAAGAAATCTAGAATGCAAATTTTACATGAAGGAAATACTAGGGAGAATTTGTTAGATATACATGAAAATTTAGTCAGAGCTTTAAAATGTAGAGATGAATTGAAAGTTTCAAGTGCTATGAAAGAGCATTTTGATTTAATCAGAAAAGCCTACGGATATTAAAAATAAATCTGTCTTTATAAATTAAAATACTGGTAAGCAACTATACAATTTAAATAGTTGTTTACCAGTATTTTTTTGTTATCTTTTAAACAATGTATTAACAAGTTATGTCTTAAAATTTTTAATTTAAATTTTTTTGAAATTAATTATATTAAATAATTTAATAATAAATATAGTAAATATAATGATTTACAATGAAAAACTTATACAAACGTTGCTTGATAAAAAAATAACAATTGTTTACAAGGGATATTTTGGGTATTATAATTAATCTTGTAAGTGGTCATACCAATTTGCAATTGGTATGACATGTTATCCGAGTAATGAGATAAAAGTGTAGTTATTATTTTTTATCTTGTATTTTTTCAATTTTAAAAGTTTGATTATTCTAAATTGTTTTAGCAGGGTTAAATATTATTTTTTGCAGAGCAATATTGGTATTAAAAAATACAATTTTAGGAGGAAGATATAATGAATATTTTAGTTTGCATTAAACAGGTACCAGGAACTTCTAAAGTAGAGGTTGACCCAGTTACAGGAGTGTTAAAGAGAGATGGAATAGATTCTAAAATGAATCCATATGATTTATACGCATTAGAAACAGCATTTAAGATTAGGGAGAGCAAAGGTGGTAATGTTAAGGTTTTAAGTATGGGTCCTAACCAAGCATTAAGTGTAATTAAAGAAGCATATACAATGGGTGCTGATGAAGGCACATTATTATCAGATAGAAAGTTCGGAGGAGCAGATGTTTTAGCGACATCATATACAATAGCGCAAGGTGTAAAGAAGATGGGAGATTTTGAACTTATAATTTGTGGAAAACAAACTACAGATGGAGACACTGCTCAAGTTGGATCTGAAATGGCAGAGTGGTTAAACATACCTCATGTAGCTAATGTTAAAAGTATAGTTGAAGTAGGAGATTCATCAATTACGGTTGAAATGGACATGCCTGAAAGTATTGAGACAGTAAAAATAGCATATCCATGTTTAATTACTGTTGATAAGGGAATATTTGAACCAAGATTACCTTCTTATAAAAAGAAATTATCAACAAAAGATAGAGATATTAAAATATTAAGTCTTAATGATTTTGATGATAATGATGAAAAACATTATGGACTTAATGGTTCACCTACTCAGGTAGAAAGAATATTTCCACCAGAAGTTAATAATGATAGAGAAATGTGGACAGGTAGTTCAGGTGAATTAAGTGGAAGAATAGAGAAAAAATTAAAGGAATTAAAATTTATTTAGGTATTTAGATAATTAATGCGTTGGTCCTATGAAAATTAAAAAGGAGGAAGAAAATATGGCAAAGTTAGTTGTAAATCAAGAAAAGATATCAAATATTGAAGAGTTAATAAAAATATGTCCTTTTGGTGCTCTTGAAAATCATAATGGTATAGTTGAAATAAGTGGAGCATGTAAGATGTGTAGGCTTTGTGTTAAAAAAGGACCTAAGGGTGCAGTTGAATATATAGAAGAGGAAATTAAGAAAATAGATAAAAGTCTTTGGAATGGAATTGGAGTTTATGTTGATCATGTAAATGGTGAAATTCATCCTGTCACTTATGAGCTTATAGGTAAGGCAAAAGAATTAGCAAGTAAGATAAATCAACAAGTTTATGCCGTATTTATTGGAAGTAATATTGCTTCTAAAGCTGAAGAAATACTGCATTATGGCGTAGATAAGGTGTTTGTATATGATGATGATGAACTAAAGTATTTTAGAATAGAACCATATACAGCAGCATTTGGAGATTTTATAAACAATGTTAAGCCAACAGCCATATTAGTAGGGGCAACAACTATAGGCAGGTCGCTTGCACCAAGAATAGCTGCAAGATTTAAAACTGGACTTACAGCCGATTGTACAATATTAGATATAAAAGAAAATACAGATTTAGTTCAAATTAGACCGGCATTTGGAGGTAATATAATGGCTCAAATAGTTACCCCAAATTCAAGACCGCAACTAGCAACAGTCAGATATAAAGTTATGACAGCACCAAAAAGAAGCGAAAAAGTTACAGGCGAGATAGTTAACTGCAAAATAGAAAAAGGAAAATTAAGATCAGGTATCACAGCTCTTAATATAAAGAAAAAAGATACAGAGGTTGGAATAAGTGATGCAGAAGTAATTGTAGCAGCAGGAAGAGGCATTAAATCAGAAAAAGATTTAGAATTAGTGAAACAATTAGCAAAAGTTTTGGGAGCAGAATTTGCATGTACTAGACCATTAATTGAAGCAGGCTGGGTTGATGCGAAACGACAAATAGGGTTGAGTGGAAGAACCGTAAGGCCAAGACTTATTATAACTTGTGGAATATCTGGAGCAGTTCAATTTACTGCAGGAATGAATAATTCAGATTATATATTTGCTATAAATACTGATGAAAAAGCACCAATATTTGAAGCTGCTCATTATGGAGTTGTTGGTGATATATATGAAGTAATTCCACAACTTATAGAAAAAATAAAAATGGCTAAGGAGGCATAGATTATGGATTACAAAGAAGTTGAATTAAAGGACTATGAATATATATTATCAGTTACAGGAAATGATAGAGAAAGAGTTTTTTTTAAAGATGGAATAAATGAGGATTATAGCCATGATGAATTAGGTGGAATAAGACAAATGCCTGATGTAGTAGTTCAAGCTATTAGTACAGAAGAAGTTTCAAGTGTAATGAAATATGCTTATGAAAATAATATTCCTGTAACTCCAAGGGGATCAGGGACAGGACTGGTTGGAGCAGCAGTTCCACTTAAGGGCGGAATAGTTATAGATCTTAGCAAAATGAATAAAATATTAGAATTAGATGAGGAAAATCTTACTTTAACATTGGAGTCAGGCGTATTGCTAATGGAAATAGGCAAATATGTTGAGCAATTTGATTTATTCTATCCACCAGATCCAGGTGAAAAATCAGCAACAATTGGTGGTAATATAAACACTAATGCAGGTGGAATGAGAGCTGTAAAATATGGAGTGACTAGGGATTATGTAAGGGGATTAGAAGTAGTACTCCCAAATGGAGAGGTAGTAAACTTAGGCGGAAAAGTAGTTAAAAATAGTTCTGGATATTCATTAAAAGATTTAATTATTGGTTCTGAAGGAACTTTAGGAATAGTGACAAAGGCAATTTTAAGATTGCTTCCACTTCCTAAAAAAGCAGTGAGTCTACTTATTCCATTTGAAAGCCTTGAAAGAGCAATAGAAACTGTACCAAAAATAATAAAATCTAAATCAATACCAACAGCAATTGAGTTTATGCAAAGAGAAGCAATATTAGCTGCAGAAGAATTTTTAGGAAAGAGCTTCCCTGATAAATCTTCAGATGCATATCTTCTATTAACTTTTGATGGGAATTCTATAGAGGAGATCGAGAAGGATTATGAGAATGTTGCTAATATTTGTTTGGAATGTGGAGCATTAGATGTATTTATTTCTGATACAGAAGAAAGACAAGAGTCAATCTGGTCAGCAAGAGGATGTTTCCTTGAAGCTATTAAAGCATTAACAACTGAAATGGATGAGGTTGATGTTGTTGTACCAAGAAATAAAATTGGAGATTTTGTAACTTTTACTCATGAACTTGAATGTAAATCAAATATAAGAATAAAGAGTTTTGGCCATGCTGGAGATGGAAATCTACATGTATATATATTGAGAGATGAATTAGATGAAGAATCATGGCATACAAAGTTAAGTGAAGTTATGCAAATTATGTATGACAAGGCTAAAGAATTACAAGGTCAAGTTTCTGGAGAACATGGTATAGGGTTTGCTAAGAAGGGATATTTAAAGCAATCACTTCCAAATGAATGTATTGATATAATGGAAAGAATAAAATTAGCCTTCGATCCTAAAAATATATTGAATCCAGGAAAAGTATGTGAATAGAATTATATTTTTAAATATCTTATTTATCCATAAAGCTAAGTTTTTGTTTACAATTATAAATTAATATTATAAAATAAAAGGAAAAGTAAGAGATTATGCTCTGGTAACCGTCTAGGTCCAGGGCTTTTTATTTGTAAGTGTATTTTAAATGAAAAAGGAGACATGTAGCATTGAAAGAGCAGGATAAAGAATTAACATCGAAAGTGATTGAATTTGATAAGAAAGAAACGCATCAATGTGGAATTTGTGGCGAGGATGCAATTTGTTTTAATACAGATAATAATATTTGGCTGTGTGAAAAGTGTAATGATATACAAGATGGTATGGATAAGTTTGCAGAGAAGATGGAGAAAAAGTTAAGCAAAAGAGTATATTCTTTTGATATAAATGAATTATTAAATTGTTTATCTAAAGATGAAATATATAATATAGCTAGAAATCTTGGTGCTAATAAAATTTCCAATTTAGCTAAAGGAAAATTAATAGAAAAATTAAATTCAGAATATAAAGCTTTAATAGAACAAAGACTTTATTTATTTGAAGAGGAAAGATATAAAATTTTAAAGAGTTATGTTGATAATGAAGGTATAAAAAACTTTGATGATATTGACGAAGAAGAGGCAAATAAGAGTGCATATTTTATTCAACAAGGATTTCTTTTTCCAACAGTAAAAGATGAAGAATCGTTATTTTTAATGCCTAAATTAGTTCAAGATTTAGTTAAAGAGAAGAATAATATTGAATATAGACGTCTATTAAAAAATAATGGTGAAATAATAAACATTTATAGAGGAATGAATCAAGCATATGGTATTTTAGAAATTGAGGCTAGTAAAAAAATATTAGCTAGATATCAAAATATAGAAAAATTACAATTAGAAGATTTACTTAGAGAAGCAGCATATTATTATAATGAGTACAGAGAAGAAGGAAAATTGTTTGTAAATAATCAAATAGAAGATTATGAAGGGTTTGTTGATGAAATAAATGCAAACAAAGATTTGGAATATGTACATATATCAAAAGAAGAATTATTAAATATGTCGGAAGAAAATTGGGTGTACAACACCAAGGCAGGAAAATCATTTTATAAAGAATTTACTAGTATGTTTAGTGTAGATAAAGACATGACAATAGCGATGATGGAAGATTTAGCTTTGGATATTCAAGATAATGAACCAAAGAAAGCTGTTGATCAAATGCTAGAATTAATAAATATAGAAAATGAACAAGTTAGATTTGTAGCAGCTGGCATGATGACTAAATTTGTAAATAAACTTGGACTTTGGAAATACAAAGGTGCTTCAATTAATGATATGAAAGCAAGTGAGATAAGTTCAAAACAGAATAAGCCTATAGGCAGAAATGATTTATGCATATGTGGAAGTGGAAAGAAGTATAAGAAATGTTGCGGAAGAAATGGTAATGTTATTCCAATGGCTTAATTAAAATATATTTATACATATTGATTTATTTAATAGTTGAGGATAGAACAAGGAAATAATAGAATAGTATGATTTTTGTTTTATATTCTTGATTTATTATTTCCTTTTATATGATTAAATTGATTTTTCACCAATAAAGATATTTCAACATATAATGAATTAAATCATTACATGGAGTTGAAAATACGTGATATACGGGCTTATTTTAGCTGGAGGTAAAGGCAGTAGGCTATATCCTCTATCAAGAGCCGATCAACCAAAACAATTTTTAAAGATAATTAACGATAAAAGCTTTTTGGTGAATACAGTTGAGAGGATAACACCACTAATAGATAAAAATAATATTTATGTTGTGACTAATATGGACTATAGAGATAAAATTAAAGAAGAACTACAGGGAATTAAAGACGATAAAGTTTTTGTAGAACCTGCTAATAAAGAAACTGCTACTTGTATAGGATTATCTGCAATAAAGCTATTAAAACAAGATGCTAATGCAGTTATGGTTGTATTACCATCAGATCATTATATTCAAGGTGAGAAAAATTATATAGACACCTTATCTCAAGGAATTGAGATAGCAAATAGAAGAAGGTGTATTGTTACTTTAGGAATTGAACCCACAAGACCTGAAACTGGATATGGTTATATTGAAATGGGTGAAAGATCTAGTGGCAATATACCAACTTATCGAGTAGCTCGTTTTACCGAAAAACCTAACTTAGAGGTTGCGAAAGATTTTATATTAAAGGGAACGTATTTATGGAATTCTGGAATGTTTATATTTAGAGCGGATGTTATTTTAAGAGAAATAGAAAAATATCTTCCTAAATTATACAAACCATTAATGGAGATATATAAAAGCTTAGGTGAAGAAAATGAAGAAGAAGTCATAAAGGAACAATATGAACTTATAGATGGAATATCTATTGATTTTGGAGTTATGCAAAAGACTAGAAAAGCATATGTTATAAAATGTGATTTTAGCTGGGATGATATGGGTAGTTTTGGAGCATTAAGTAGATTGCTTGGCAATTATTCAAATAATAATAATATATCAAAAAATGTTTATATTGATGAATGTGAGAATTGCTCAATATTTGGAAATAAGAATTTAATAATTGGATTTGGGATAAAGGATCTAGTAGTGGTTGATGCTGGCGACGTAATACTCGTAATGGATAAAAATAAAGATCAAGAAATTAAGCATTTATTAAATAAGCTTAGTGAAGAAAATGAATATAGTAAGTTTTTATGATATAACGAAAATATCAATATAACTATTAAGGTATATTGATATTTTGTTATTTAAAAAATTGATGATTGATATGAAATTAATTTTTAATAATTAATCTCATATCTTTTTGTTTGTGTATAAATATCAGATGAAGTGGAACTTAATATTATTAATGGAAAATTGTTATTTGATAATATATTAAAGGTTAATTAAAATTTTTAAATTATTATTAAATACAAGATAAGTGTGTTGTAAAAATGAGCGTGCAGTATTATTATTAGAGCAGAGCATAAAAAATAATATTTAAAATTAAGAGTATTGTTTTATATGAGAGTTTAGAAAAATAAGTGTAGAGGATGTGGTCACGCTTTGATGATGAATACTCACAGAATTATGGGTGAGAATATTATAAAATATGCTAATACAAAGAGTATTTATTTAATTAACAATAAGAGATTTATATGGGGAAATATAAAACCAGATTGTGTTCCTAAATATACTTTTATGAAACATTATTTTAATGAAAGTATAGATATGGTAGTTGATAAAATAATATATTTATCATCATTGACATTAGAAGACGTTTATTACAAAATTACTATTGGAAGATTTAGTGAGGAACTTGGTGTGATTTGTCACTTCTTATGTGATTATTTTTGTGCACCACATTATTATAGATGGGAGTTCAAGAGTACTAGTGCAGTGAAGCATCACATGATGTATGAACAAAGGCTAGCAAAGTTAACTAAGAAATTCAAGCCGATTGGTATTATAAATACAAATGTTAAGCCACAGAATATAAAAGAATTTATAATTCAGTTACAAAAACAGTATGATGGAATGCTTGATTATAAAAATGATTTAACTTTTTCGTATTATATTTGCGATAGTGTGTTAAATATGATTTTAGATAATGTATTTTCTAATGAAAATAAAGTGAATAGAGCAATTTGATTTTTATTAGGCATATTGACTTGTTATTTTTTGATTATGCCTTAATACAGAAAACTCGTCTTTTAGTTCAAGGCGAGTTTTTTTATGTTTCAATAATTAGTAATTTACGAGTAAGTAATAATTTATTGAAAGGAATTGTTTAAGTTTTCAGAATTGGGGGTACCTTTTCTTAGTTAGATATTAAGTATATTTTATAGTATATGCGTTAATTATATAAAATAATCAGTTAAATGTAAGATAAATGAATAGTAGATAATAATTGGACAGAGAATATTTATTCTAAAATTACGAATACTTTAAAAGAAGTTGACATCAAAAAAAACAATAAGTATACTAAAAAAATATGTTTAAAATAATACAAATTTAGATTATATAAAAGAATGAAATGAGGATGAGAAGGATGTCTGTTTTATCACTTATATTAACAGCTATTGGGTTATCTATGGATGCTTTTGCAGTATCTTTAACTACAGGATTTAAAATATCCAAAGATGATAGAAGTAAGATAGCTTTAAAAGCTGGTATGTACTTTGGAGGATTTCAAGCATTAATGCCACTAATAGGATGGATATTAGGAGTTAAATTTACTAAATATATACAAAGTGTAGATCATTGGATTGCTTTTGTTTTACTTACGGTAATTGGTGGAAAAATGATATTTGACGGTCTAAAAGGAGAAGAGGATAATGAATTTGAAGATGTACATTCTAATAAAAAGTTTTTACTTTTAGCTATAGCTACAAGTATTGATGCATTAGCAGTTGGAGTTACTTTTGCGTTTTTAGGAATAAATATAATAAAGTCTATTACAATAATAGGAGTAGTTACATTTATTTTAAGTATAATAGCTGTATATATTGGTAAAGTATTGGGAAATAAATTAACAAATAAGTCTAGCATTGTTGGTGGAGCAATTTTAATATTCATAGGACTTGAAATTTTAGTCGAACATTTAGGTTTATTCGCTAAATAATTTGAATAAGTTTGACATACGTACATAAAAATATGATAGAATCATAATGTATAACAATTTAAGGTTAATTTATATTGTTTCTAAACAAAATTTATATTTATAAGATTTTATTTTGCATTAGAAATTAAACTAATGGGGACCAATAAAGTAAATATTTATTAATTTAATAATTTATAAATTTTATGCTAAAATAAAATTATTGAAATTTGAGAATCATACAGAAATAAATTTATATAATAATTATGAGATTGTTAAAAAAAATACTAATTGTAATAAGGAGAAGTAGAATGGAGAAAAACAAAAATATATCTATGGCAGTTATTAAAAGATTGCCGAAATATTACAGATATCTTGGTGAACTTATGAGCAATGATGTAGATAGGATTTCATCTAAGGAATTAGGTGAGAAAATAGGATTCACTGCATCTCAAATTCGTCAAGATTTAAATTGCTTTGGTGATTTTGGTCAACAAGGATATGGATACAATGTAAAAGAACTGTATAGCCAAATTAGTACAATATTAGGGCTAGATAGAGGTTATGAAGCAGCTTTAGTAGGAGCAGGAAACATAGGTCAAGCAGTTTCAAATTACTCTAGATTTGAAAATTTAGGTTTTAAAATAACATGTATATTTGATGCAAATCCTAAGTTGATTGGTATGAAAATTAGAGATGTAGAGATAAAAGATATCGATGAAATGGAAGCAACTTTACAATCACAAAAGATTGATATAGGCATAATTTGTGTACCTAGAAAGAATGCCCAAAATGTTGCAGATGAATTAATTAAGGGTGGAGTAAGAGCAATTTGGAACTTTGCTCCTGTTGATTTAATAGTTCCACAAAATGTTAAAGTGGAAAATGTACATTTAAGTGAAAGCTTATTGACTTTAATTTATTTATTAAATGAAAGTGATTCTTAGAGAATATTTTAACAATAATTTTAAAAATACTGTTAAAATTTAACGTATTGTGGTATGCATATACAGATTAGATTATGCATATATTATATTTGCATATAAATAGGTGATAATATATTATTTTAAATAATATATTATCACCTATTTTAAATAATATTTATGAAAAAGATTTAAGATAAGATAATTTAGTTATTATTATCTCTTTTAAAGATATAGATAAATATGTTCTGTTATAGCAATATGCTTTATTGTTACGAATAAGAAATAAAATGATTTAAGATTGCTTTTTAAATGTTTAAAATTAAATGAATTACTTAAATTAGTATAAAATTTAGGTAAAATATTATAATAATGCACAATATTTTATTGCAAATAATTAAAGTAAGTATTATAATTTTAATTGAAGCAAGATGCTTCATTATTTTTAGATTCATTTGTTATAATATTAACAAATGAATTAAAAAATGTTTGAAATAGTAAGAAAATTAAAAAAATAAATAAGCAAGTTTAAGGGAGGATCTTAATATGGAATTAAAAAATGTGATTCTTGAAAAAGAAGGACATTTAGCTATTGTTACAATCAATAGACCAAAGGCTTTAAATGCATTAAATTCAGAAACATTAAAAGATTTAGATACTGTTATAGAAGATCTAGAAAAAGACAGCAATGTATATTCTGTTATCTTAACAGGTGCTGGAGAAAAATCTTTTGTTGCAGGAGCAGATATTTCAGAAATGAAAGATCTTAATGAACAACAAGGTAAAGAATTCGGAATATTAGGAAATAATGTATTCAGAAGATTAGAAAAATTGGATAAGCCAGTTATAGCAGCTATATCAGGATTCGCTCTTGGTGGTGGATGTGAACTTGCTATGTCATGTGATATAAGAATAGCTTCAGAAAAGGCTAAGTTTGGTCAACCAGAAGCTGGTCTTGGAATAACTCCTGGATTTGGTGGAACTCAAAGATTAGCTAGAATAGTTGGTCTTGGTAAAGCTAAGGAAATGATTTATACTTGCGATATTATTAAAGCTGAAGAAGCTTATAGAATAGGTTTAGTAAATAAGATAGTTCCATTAGAAAACTTAATGGATGAAGCAAAAGCAATGGCTAATAAGATTATGGCTAATGCTCCAAAGGCAGTTAAGTATTGTAAGGATGCTATCAACAGAGGTATGCAAGTTGATATAGATGCAGCAATTTTAATAGAAGCAGAAGACTTTGGTAAGTGTTTTGCAACAGAAGATCAAACTGAAGGAATGACTGCATTCTTAGAAAGAAGAACAGAAAAGAATTTCCAAAATAAATAATTTAAATTAAGTTTAAAAATCTATTAGGGATTTATATAGTTTTGTTTATCAATAGGTTTAATTAACAAGGAGGGTAATTTAATGAATTTTAAGTTAACTAGAGAACAAGAATTAGTACAACAAATGGTTAGAGAATTTGCAGTAAATGAAGTTAAACCAATAGCTGCTGAAATCGACGAAACAGAACAATTTCCAATGGAAAATGTTAAAAAAATGGCTGAATTAGGAATGATGGGTATTCCATTTTCTAAAGAAGTAGGAGGAGCTGGCGGAGATGTTCTTTCTTATATAATAGCTGTAGAAGAATTATCAAAAGTGTGTGGTACTACAGGTGTTATACTTTCAGCACATACATCATTATGTGCATCAGTAATTAATGAACATGGTACTCCAGCTCAAAAAGAAAAATATTTAGCAGATCTTTGTAGCGGGAAGAAAATTGGTGCTTTTGGTTTAACTGAACCAGGTGCTGGTACAGATGCTGCTGGACAACAAACAACAGCAACATTAGAAGGAGATCATTATGTATTAAATGGTTCAAAAATATTCATAACAAATGGTGGAGTTGCTGAAACTTTCATAATTTTTGCTATGACTGATAAGAGCCAAGGAACTAGAGGTATTTCTGCATTTGTAGTAGAAAAATCATTCCCAGGATTCTCAGTAGGAAAATTAGAAAACAAGATGGGTATCAGAGCATCTTCAACTACTGAATTAGTTATGGAAAACTGTATAGTGCCAAAAGAAAACTTACTTGGTAAAGAAGGTAAAGGATTTGGTATAGCAATGAAGACTCTTGATGGAGGAAGAATTGGTATAGCTGCTCAAGCTTTAGGTATTGCAGAAGGAGCTTTTGAAGAAGCAGTTAACTATATGAAAGAAAGAAAACAATTCGGAAAACCACTTTCAGCATTCCAAGGATTACAATGGTATATTGCTGAAATGGACGTTAAGATAGAAGCTGCTAAGCATTTAGTATATAAAGCAGCATGTAAGAAACAAGCAGGTCAACCTTATTCAGTTGATGCGGCTAGAGCTAAGTTGTTTGCAGCAGACGTTGCAATGGAAGTTACAACTAAGGCAGTACAAATCTTTGGTGGATATGGTTACACTAAGGAATACCCAGTAGAAAGAATGATGAGAGATGCTAAGATAACTGAAATCTATGAAGGAACTTCAGAAGTTCAAAAGATGGTTATCGCAGGAAGCATTTTAAGATAGGGAGGATTTTATAATGAATATAGTAGTTTGTGTAAAACAGGTTCCAGATACTACAGCAGTAAAAATAGATCCTAAGACTGGTACATTAATTAGAGATGGTGTTCCATCAATTATGAATCCAGAGGATAAGCATGCATTAGAAGGAGCATTACAATTAAAAGAGACTATGGGTGCAAAAGTTACAGTTATTAGCATGGGTCTTCCAATGGCTAAAGCGACTTTAAGAGAAGCACTTTGTATGGGAGCTGATGAAGCTATCCTTTTAACAGATAGAGCACTTGGAGGAGCAGATACTTTAGCTACTTCAAAGGCATTAGCTGGAGTAATAAAAACATTAGATTATGATATAGTATTTGCAGGAAGACAAGCAATCGATGGAGATACTGCACAAGTAGGACCAGAAATAGCTGAACATTTAAATATTCCTCAAGTAACTTATGTTCAAGATGTTAAAGTAGAAGGAAGTTCATTAATAGTAAATAGAGCATTAGAAGATGGACATCAAGTTGTAGAAGTTAAAACTCCATGTCTATTAACTGCAATCGAAGAATTAAACAAACCAAGATACATGAATGTTGGGAATATATTCACAACTAACGATGATCAAATCAAGGTTATGACTGCAGATGATATAGATGTAGATAAAGCTGAATTAGGACTTAAAGGTTCACCTACAAAGGTTAAGAAGTCAATGACTAAAGAAGTTAAGGGCGCAGGAGAACTTGTAAAAGAATCAGCTAAAGAATCAGTTAGTTATGTTTTCGGAAAATTAAAAGAAAAACACTACATCTAAGATAATAGGAGGGTAATTTATTATGAATATAGCAGATTACAAAGGCGTTTGGGTCTTTGCTGAACAAAGAGAAGGCGAATTACAAAAAGTATCTTTAGAACTACTTGGAGAAGGTAGAAGAGTTGCTGATAAATTAGGAGTAAAGTTAACAGCTTTATTACTAGGAAGCAATGTAGAAGGATTATCAAAGACATTAGCAGAACATGGTGCAGATGAAGTTTTGGTTGCAGATAATAAAGACTTACAACACTATACTACTGATGCATATACAAAAGTTATTTGTGATTTAGCAAATGAAAGAAAGCCAGGAATATTATTTGTTGGAGCTACTTTCATAGGTAGAGATTTAGGTCCTAGAGTTGCAGCTAGATTAAATACTGGACTTACAGCTGACTGTACATCAATCGATGTTGAAGTTGAAAATGGTGATTTATTAGCTACAAGACCAGCATTTGGTGGTAACTTAATGGCAACAATCGCTTGTCCAGAACACAGACCACAAATGGCTACAGTAAGACCAGGAGTTTTCGAAAAAGTTAACACTGATGGAGCTAACTGTAAAGTAGAAAAAGTTGAAGTTAAGTTAACTAATAATGATCTTAGAACTAAAGTTTTAGAAATCATTAAGAGCAAAAAGGATATCGTAGATATCTCAGAAGCTAAGATTATAGTAGCTGGTGGTAGAGGAGTAGGTTCTAAAGAAAACTTCGAATTACTAGGAGAATTAGCAAAAGTTTTAGGTGGAACTGTTGCAGGTTCAAGAGCTGCTGTTGAAAAAGGATGGATAGAAAATGCTTACCAAGTTGGTCAAACTGGTAAAACTGTTAAACCATCAATATATATAGCTTGTGGTATTTCAGGAGCTATCCAACACGTTGCTGGTATGCAAGATTCTGATATGATCATAGCTATAAATAAAGATGAAACTGCACCAATAATGAAAGTTGCAGACTATGGTATAGTTGGAGACGTTAAGAATGTTTTACCTGAATTAATTGCTCAAGCTAAAGAAATAATAAGTGCTGAATAATTTCAGTTTTAATAATATATTATTTTCTATTTGAAAAGAAAAAGTTAATAATATAACAATATAAATAATTAATTAACAAGATTAATAATTTTTTAACAAGTTGATTGTTTAATCCTTAGTTAAAGTAATGCTATTTTAACTAAGGATATCTATAAAGAAATGATTTTGAGGAGGATTTATCTATGGAAAAGATTTTTGTACTTGGAGCAGGAACTATGGGTGCTGGTATTGTTCAAGCATTCGCACAAAAAGGTTATGAAGTAATCGTAAGAGATATTAAAGATGAATTTGTTGAAAGAGGAATTGCTGGAATCAACAAAGGATTAACTAAGCAAGTTGCTAAGGGAAAAATGACTGAAGAAGATAAGGAAGCAATACTTTCTAGAATTTCAGGAACAACTGATATGAAATTAGCTGCTGATTGCGATTTAGTAGTTGAAGCTGCAATTGAAAATATGAAAATTAAAAAAGAAATTTTTGCTGAATTAGATGGCATTTGTAAAGAATCAACTATTTTAGCTTCAAACACTTCATCATTATCAATAACAGAAGTTGCTTCAGCAACAAAGAGACCTGATAAAGTTATCGGAATGCATTTCTTTAACCCAGCTCCAGTAATGAAGCTTGTTGAAATTATAAGGGGAATAGCTACTTCACAAGAAACTTTTGATGCTGTTAAACAATTGTCAGTAGCAATCGGAAAAGAACCAGTAGAAGTTGCAGAAGCTCCAGGATTTGTTGTAAACAGAATCTTAATCCCAATGATTAATGAAGCTACATTCATTTATCAAGAAGGAATTGCTTCAGTTGAAGATATCGATGCAGCTATGAAATATGGTGCTAATCACCCAATGGGACCTTTAGCTTTAGGAGATCTTATTGGATTAGATGTTTGTCTAGCTATCATGGATGTTTTATTTAATGAAACAGGAGACAGCAAGTACAGAGCTAGCAGCATTTTAAGAAAATATGTTAGAGCTGGATGGCTTGGAAGAAAATCAGGAAAAGGATTCTATGATTATTCAAAATAATTATATGATTGCTTAAGGTACATGTGAGAAAATAATAAACAAAAGATATTAGACATATTTTATCAGTGTAAGAGAATGATTTCACTAATAGTAGAAGTTCTATTAGGTGAAATTGTTAGCGAAGTATTGGATAAAATAGACAAATATAATAATTTATTATTTTATTGAGTGTGTCTAAGTTTAAATATGAATTACTGGGACTCTCAAGGTTTGATAACTTTGAGAGTTTTTTGTCTATTAAGTAAGGTATAAAATCTAAAAATATTAAAATGTAGTTTTATTTACAAAAATAAGAAGGAAAATAAAGTTATTTGTAGAAATATATAATATATGAAGAAAAGTATATTTTTAGGAGGTATAGATTTATGATGAGATTTACATTACCAAGAGATATTTATTATGGAAAAGGATCACTAGAACAACTAAAAAATCTTAAAGGTAAAAAGGCAATGCTAGTACTTGGTGGCGGTTCGATGAAAAGATTTGGATTTGTCGATAAGGTGTTAGGATACTTAAAGGAAGCTGGAATAGAAGTAAAATTAATAGAAGGAGTTGAACCAGACCCATCAGTTGAAACAGTGTTCAAGGGCGCTGAGTTAATGAGACAATTTGAACCAGATTGGATTATAGCTATGGGTGGTGGATCACCAATTGATGCTGCAAAAGCAATGTGGATTTTTTATGAACACCCAGAAAAAACTTTTGATGACATTAAAGATCCGTTTACAGTACCAGAATTAAGAAATAAGGCTAAGTTCCTAGCGATTCCATCAACAAGTGGTACAGCAACAGAAGTAACAGCATTTTCTGTAATTACAGATTATAAGACTGAAATAAAATATCCTTTAGCTGATTTTAATATAACTCCAGATGTAGCTGTAGTAGATTCAGAATTAGCTGAAACAATGCCACCTAAGTTAACTGCCCATACAGGAATGGATGCATTAACTCATGCAATTGAAGCTTATGTAGCAACATTACATTCACCATTTACTGATCCACTAGCTATGCAAGCGATTGAAATGATTAATGAACATTTATTTAAATCATATGAAGGCGATAAAGAAGCTAGAGAACAAATGCATTATGCTCAATGTTTAGCTGGAATGGCTTTCTCTAATGCACTATTAGGAATATGTCATAGTATGGCGCATAAAACAGGGGCTGTATTCCATATCCCTCATGGATGTGCGAATGCAATCTATTTACCATATGTAATTAAGTTTAATTCAAAAACTTCATTAGAAAGATATGCTAAAATAGCAAAACAAATTTCATTAGCAGGAAATACAAATGAGGAATTAGTTGATTCATTAATAAACTTAGTTAAAGAATTAAATAAGAAGATGCAAATACCAACAACATTAAAAGAATATGGTATTCATGAACAAGAATTTAAGAATAAGGTTGATTTGATTTCAGAAAGAGCTATTGGAGATGCTTGTACTGGATCAAATCCAAGACAATTAAATAAAGATGAAATGAAAAAGATTTTTGAATGCGTATATTATGGTACAGAAGTTGATTTTTAATAAAGTGCATTCTTCAAAATAAAACTATTATATAGGTTCAGTATATTATTGCTGAACCTTTTTTGTTATGTACCAATTAATTCTGCAGTTTAATAAAAATATTTTCTATTAACCAAAAAATAAATATAAGAGATTCTTGAATAGGAAAAATATAGTGATATAATATATTAGGAAAGAATTATTTTCCGTAAGGATATAATGAAAGCCAAATATATATAATTATATTTTGGAAAATAGGGGATAATACATAAGTATTTGATATTATGAATTATTTGATGAATATACATTGTAAAATGAAAAGGAGTTGCAGTATGGATTATAAATCTATAAGAGAGTGTAATGAGTACATATTAATAGAAAGTATTAAAAATTTTAAGTTAAAGCAGATCTTTGAATGTGGTCAATGTTTTAGATTTGAAAAAATAAGCGATACAAATTATATTGTTGTTGCATTTGAAAGAGTGATAGAACTTATTGAAGATGGTGAAAACATACTTATATATAATTCCAATGAAAGTGACGTACGGGATATATGGATAAAGTATTTTGATTTGCACAGAGATTATTCTTATATAAAAAATGAACTTTCTAAAGATGATTTGCTTAGAAAAAGCATAGAATTTGGAACTGGGATCAGAATATTAAATCAAGATCCATTTGAGATATTAATTAGCTTTATAATTTCAGCTAGAAATAGTATTCCATCAATAATGAAAACTATAAATAAAATTTCAACAAAATGGGGAACTGAAATTTTATATAAGGGTAAAACATATTATGCATTTCCTACAATAGAACAGATAAAGAATGCAACATTAGAAGAGATACAAGAAACAGGTGCTTCTTTTAGAAGTAAATATATTATAGATACAATTGCTAATGTATATAGTAGCAAACAAGCGATGAATCAAGAAAGTTTACAAAAAAGAGAAGAACTTAAAAAATATGATTTAGATTATATAAAAAGCTTGAATGACGATGATTGCCATAAAGCACTTCAGGAATTTAAGGGAGTAGGAGCCAAAGTTGCTGACTGTGTTATGTTGTTTTCTATGGAAAAATATTCAGCATTTCCTGTAGATGTATGGGTTAAACGTGCTATGATTCATTTTTATGGAGCACAGGATGCATCACTAAACAAGATTAGGATTTTTGCTAGAAATAAGTTTGGAAAGTTATCTGGTTTTGCACAACAATATCTTTTCTACTATGCAAGAGAAAATAAAATCAAAATTGATGAAGAGTAGTAAAGAAAAACTAGTCTATTAAATATGCTTTAATGAACTAGTTTTTCTTTATTATATTATAATATATTATATTTTAGCTACTTTTTCTCACATGTTTTGATTTTTTTATAGATATATAAGAATCACCTGGTATATCTTTTATAAACTTAAGAAACTTTATAATACGAATATCATTCTTTAAACTATTTAATGAATTGTAACGTGATGCAAGTTCACGATTTGTAAATAAAGCATGTATTTGTGTATGACAGGTAGTACAAAGATATGCTATCTTAAAGTGTTTTCCGCCTTTTTCTAAGGGAATTAAGTGATGTTCAGTTATAATAGAAACATTTCTATTACACAATTCACAGATATGGTTTTGTGCCATAAAATCCTCCTCTTAATTTCACAAGCTTTTATAATTTAATTATAACAAATTAATTATAAAAAGCAAAATAATTCAGAAGATTTAAATTATAGGAAAATTGTTATATTTTTAACAATAATATGGTATAATTGGATTATAATAGGAAAGCGCTTATTAGGAGGGTGTGTGTATGTTCAAATTTGAAAATCAACTTTTAAAACTTAAACATGAAGTTCTTACACGGGTTGCAGTACTTGCAAAAGAAAATAAAGTGACTAAGGAAGAAATAGAAAAAATTCCTTATAATATGATATCTGGGGAATCGCCTACATATAGAGATACTGTAACTCAGGAAAGAGATGTAGTATTGGAAAGAGCAAAACTTGCAGCTGGGTATCTTCCAAATGGAAAAGAAGGAAAAGATTTAATAGATATATCAGAACAACAACAAATATTATATGTTATAAAAGCAGCATGTGATAGGTGCCCAACAAAAAAATTTGAAGTTACAGATGCTTGTAGAAACTGTATTGCACATAAATGTCAAAGTACATGTAATTTTGGAGCAATTAGTTATGTTAATGGACGAGCATTTATTGATCCAAGTAAGTGCAGAGAATGCGGTATGTGTAAAAAAGCATGTCCTTACGATGCAATTGCTGAAGATATGAGACCTTGTAAGCGTTCATGCCCAACAGGAGCGTTAAATTTTAATTCTAAAGACTTAAGTGCTGAAATTACAGAAGATAAATGTGTTAATTGCGGAGCTTGTATGGCAGCATGTCCATTTGGAGCTATAGAAGATAAAAGTTCATTAGTTAAAGTTATAAATAATCTAGTTAGTAAGGAAAAAATTTATGCTGTAGTTGCACCAGCAATAACTGGAGAATTTGGACCAAAAACAACTTATGGACAAGTTAAAAATGCAATTAAGTCATTAGGGTTTACAGATATGGTAGAGGCTGCTTGTGGAGCTGATGCTGTTACTGTGCATGAAAGTAATGAATTTATAGAAAGAATGGAAAATGGAGATCCATACATGACTAATTCATGCTGCCCAGGATTTTTAAGCTATATTCAAAAGATAATGCCAGATCAAGCTGAGAGAATTTCAGGAACTGTTTCACCTATGGTTGCTGCTGGAAGATATATAAAGTCTAAAGATAATGGTGCAAAGGTAGTGTTTATAGGGCCATGCACTGCTAAGAAAAGTGAGATTCTAATAGATTCAATTAAAGATTCAATTGACTATGTACTAACATTTGAAGAGCTATTAGCTTTGTTTGAAGCGTTTGAAGTTAATCCTGCAACTTGTGAAGATATAATGGTAGATGATGCTTCGATATTTGGTAGAGGATTTGGTATGGGTGGTGGATTAACTGCTGCTATAGAGAATTATATACAAGATAAAGGTGCTGAAATAGAATTCAAACCAGTTAAGGTTTCAGGTGGAGCAGAAATTAAGAAAACTATGACAATGGCTAAAGCTAAAAAATTACAAGGAAATTTTATTGAGGGTATGATGTGTGAAGGCGGTTGTATAAATGGAACGGCTAAAATTGCACCGCTAATGAAAGCTAAAATGCCGTTTACAAAAAATAATGCACAATCATCAATGAAATCTGTATTATCTAATAAAGCGCTAGAAGAGTATAAAAACATAAATTTAGAAAGATAATTATATATATTGAATAATTAAAAAAGAGTTTATTCAATATATATTATAAAATTAATGGATAAATACATTGTTTTTATATTGCTAACTAATTTAATAGATTAATTATAATAAGGAAGAGATTTTGCAAATATATTAAAAAAGTGTTTTTGAAAGGCTATATTTTATATTTGGCAAAATTCTCTTTTTTGTTATTTAAAGATTAATAGAAAATTAAAGAAAAAATGAGTAAAATGAATGTATTTTTCAATAAAGTCTAATATTTGCTTAAAAAGAGGATATAATATTAGAAGTAATGTTTGAATTATATGGGTATAAAGGATATTATAATTGTATCAGCACTCGACAGTAATGAGTGCTAACAGGAAGCTAAAAAATAATAAATTATAATATATACATTTTAAGGAGGGTTTTTCATGAATATTAAACCACTTGGTGACAGAGTTGTAATTAAAAAATTAGAGGCAGAGGAAAAGACTAAAAGTGGAATAGTCTTAACAGGTACTGCTAAGGAAAGACCACAAGAAGCAGAGGTTGTAGCTGTAGGCCCAGGAGCTGTTGTAGATGGAGCTAGAGTACAAATGGAAGTTAAAATTGGAGATAAAGTTTTATACTCTAAATATGCAGGAACAGAAGTTAAGGTAGATGGAGAAGAGTATACAATATTAAAACAAGAAGATATATTAGCAGTAGTTGAATAGGAATTTAGTGAGAATAAAATTAAGTTATTAAAGGAGAGTGTATTATAAATGGCTAAGATGTTAAAATTCGGAGAAGACGCAAGAAGAAATATGCAAATTGGCGTAGATAAATTAGCAGATACAGTTAAGGTTACTTTAGGACCTAAAGGTAGAAATGTTGTATTAGATAAGAAATTTGGGGCACCATTAATCACAAATGATGGAGTGTCTATTGCAAGAGAAATAGAATTAGAAGATCCATATGAAAACATGGGAGCTCAATTAGTTAAAGAAGTTGCAACAAAAACTAATGATGTAGCTGGAGACGGTACTACAACAGCTACTTTACTTGCTCAAGCAATTATAAGAGAAGGGTTAAAAAATGTAACTGCTGGAGCTAATCCAATATTAATTAGAACTGGTATTAGGATGGCTGTAGATAAGGCAGTTGAAGAAATTAAGAAGATTTCTAAAAACATAGAAGGAAAAGAAGATATAGCTAGAGTTGCTGCAATCTCAGCTGCAGATGAAGAAGTAGGTAAGTTGATAGCAGACGCTATGGAAAAAGTAGGTAATGAAGGCGTTATAACTATAGAAGAATCTAAATCAATGGGAACTGAATTAGATGTTGTTGAAGGTATGCAATTTGACAGAGGATATGTATCACCTTACATGGCTACTGATACAGAAAAAATGGAAGCTATTTTAGAAAATCCATACATTTTAATTACTGATAAAAAGATTACAAATATTCAAGAAATATTACCAGTACTTGAACAAATAGTTCAAGCAGGTAAGAAGCTATTAATAATTGCTGAAGACATTGAAGGAGAAGCAATGGCTACATTAGTAGTTAATAAATTAAGAGGAACATTTACTTGTGTTGCTGTAAAGGCTCCAGGTTTTGGCGATAGAAGAAAAGAAATGTTACAAGATATAGCTATATTAACTGGTGGTACTGTTATAGCAGAAGAACTAGGAAGAGATTTAAAAGAAGTTACTATAGATATGTTGGGTACAGCTGATAGCGTTAAAGTAACTAAAGAAAATACAGTTATAGTTAATGGTAAGGGTGAATCAGCACAAATTAAAGAAAGAGTTAACCAAATTAAAGCTCAAGTTGAAGAAACAACTTCAGAATTTGATAAAGAAAAATTACAAGAAAGATTAGCAAAACTTGCTGGTGGAGTTGCAGTAATCAAAGTTGGTGCAGCAACTGAAACTGAATTAAAAGAAAAGAAACTTAGAATTGAAGATGCTCTTAATGCAACAAAAGCAGCTGTTGAAGAAGGTATAGTTGCTGGTGGTGGAACTGCATATGTTAATGTTATTAATGAAGTTGCAAAATTAACTTCAGATGTTCCAGATACTCAAATTGGTATTAATATAATCGTTAAAGCATTAGAAGAACCGGTTAGACAAATTGCAACTAATGCAGGAGTTGAAGGATCAGTAATAATAGAAAAAGTTAAGAATAGTGAAGCAGGAGTTGGATATGATGCTTTACATGGTGAATATATTAACATGATAAAGGGTGGAATAGTTGATCCAACTAAGGTTACAAGATCAGCACTTCAAAATGCTGCATCAGTATCATCAACATTCTTAACAACTGAAGCAGCAGTTGTTGATATTCCTGCAAAGGAATCTGGAATGCCAGCAGGGGCTCCAGGAATGGGCATGGATGGAATGTACTAAAATAGAGCATTTAGCAAGTAATATTAGCAGATAATATTAAATAGATAAGCTAGAAGACAAACACGTATTGTTAGTGTTTATCTTCTAGCTTTTTTATGTTCATTTTTACTAATTAAGATATTGGATTTATATTTTATTATTTATTAAAAAAATAAATTTGTTTAAGTTGAATAAAAAGTATAAATAAAGGAATAATTCTAAATAAAATATTGAATTTAGAGGTGATTTGAATTTATAAAGTTAATTATTTGCTAAAAATGAAAGTTAAAGATAATAAAAGAGAGCCATATAAAAATAGAAAAAAAGGTGGATTTACATTAATTGAAGTAATAGCAGTAATAGCTATTATAGGAATTCTTGCAGCTGCAATTTTACCTAGAGTTAACGGTTATATAAAAGAAGCTAAAAAAGTGAAAGTAGTAGATCAGAGTAGAAAGGTTGTAATGGCAGTTGAATCATATAATTTAAAAGCTAGTACACCATTAAGCAAAAGTACAACTGTTCAGACTGCTATAAGCAATGAAGGAGTAAAAAAGTATGTAGATGAGTCTGAATTAAAAAATTTAAATACTAGAGAAACTAGTTTGCAAAATTGTTATGACATTCTAGATGGTGCCGAATTTGATATTTCTGGCGATAATGATATTTTAGATCCAAAGAAGATTAAGTAAAGTCCAAGTAAAGGATTAAAAGTTAGAATGTAAGATAAAAATGCAATTTTAATTTCAAATTCATTGACTTTGTATTGTACATACATTATAATAGTTTTAATTCAAAAACATAGCACATTTAAAAACTCGTATATACCTTGAATATGGCAAGGAGTATCTACCGGAGACCTTAAATTTCCGACTATGGGTGATATTAATATAAGCTAAATTTCGAATTTTATTAGCATATTAATATCACTTAGAAGGTTAATGTGCTTTTTTTGTACAAAAAAATATAATAAAATTTGCAGGAAAACAATCAAAATTAAAATAAAACGAAATAAATGTTTCAAAACTGGGAGGAATTAAAATGGCAAAAATAATTAAACAAGCATATACTTTTGATGACGTGTTATTAGTACCTAATAAATCAAATATATTACCAAGAGAAGTAAGTGTAAAAACACATTTGACTAAAAAAATAGCATTAAACATACCTTTAATGAGTGCTGGAATGGATACAGTAACTGAGTCTAAAATGGCTATTGCAATGGCTAGAGAAGGCGGAATCGGAATTATACATAAAAATATGACTGTTGAACAACAAGCTAAAGAAGTTGATAGAGTTAAAAGACAAGAAAATGGAGTTATTACAGATCCTATATTCTTATCACAAGATCACCTTATTCAAGATGCTGAAAATTTAATGTCTCAATATAGAATCTCAGGTGTTCCAATTACTACTAAAGAAGGTAAATTAATAGGAATAATTACTAACAGAGATATAATTTTCGAAACAAATTTCCAAAGAAAAATTTCAGAAGTAATGACAAAAGAAAACTTAATTACTGCGCCGGAGAATACTACAGTTGAAGAAGCTAAAGAAATATTAAAGAAACATAAAGTTGAAAAATTACCTCTAGTTGATAAAGAAGGGTATTTAAAAGGCTTAATCACAATGAAAGATATTGAAAAAGTGAAAAAGTTCCCAAATGCAGCGAAGGATGGCAGAGGTAGATTATTATGTGGAGCTGGAGTTGGAGTTACTGGAAATATGATGGAAAGAATTGATGCGTTAGTTAAAGCTCAAGTTGACGTTATTGTTCTTGATACAGCTCATGGTCATTCGCAAGGTGTTTTAGAAGCTGTTAAGAAGATTAAAGAAGTATATCCAGACCTTCAAGTTATAGCTGGTAATGTTGCTACAGCAGAAGCCGTAGAAGACTTAATAAAAGCAGGAGCAGATTGTGTAAAAGTTGGTATAGGACCAGGATCAATCTGTACTACAAGAGTAGTAGCCGGAGTTGGAGTTCCACAATTAACAGCTGTTATGGATTGTGCAGAAATGGGTAGAAAATATGGAATACCTGTAATTGCAGATGGTGGACTTAAATATTCAGGAGATGTAGTAAAAGCATTAGCTGCTGGAGCATCAGTTGCAATGATGGGATCATTATTTGCAGGTTGTGAAGAAGCACCAGGAGAAATGGAAATATATCAAGGAAGAAGTTACAAAGTATATAGAGGAATGGGATCTTTAGCAGCTATGGAATGTGGATCTAAGGATAGATACTTCCAAGAAGGTAATAAAAAACTAGTTCCAGAAGGTGTTGAAGGAAGAATAGCATTTAAAGGATCTGTTACAGATACTATATTCCAATTAATAGGTGGAATAAAATCTGGAATGGGATATTTAGGATCAAAGGATTTTGATACTTTATATGAAACTGCTACATTCGTGATTCAAACAGCAGCAGGATTTAGAGAAAGTCATCCACATGATATTAATATTACTAAGGAAGCTCCTAACTATAGTGTAGGACAATAATAAAAGTTATGATGCACAGTTCACAATTTATTGAGGTAGCATTGCTGGACTGTGCATTACTTAGTTTGATTAGAAAGAAATATCGAAAATTCTATGTAAATAAAGAAATTAAGTCAAAAATAATTTAATTTCTTGATAAAAAGTTCTATTTAGTTAATAATAGACATTAGAAAAAGAATTTTAGGAGGAAAGCATGAAGAGAGAGTTAATTTTAGTTGTCGATTTTGGTGGGCAATATAATCAATTAATAGCAAGAAGAGTACGAGAATGTAATGTATATTGTGAAGTTCATCCTTATAATTTAAGTGTTGATAAGATAAAAGAAATGAATCCAAAGGGAATTATCTTTACAGGTGGACCAAATAGTGTATATGGTGAAGATTCTCCTTTATGTGACAAAGCTATATTTGAAATAGGAGTACCTATTCTTGGTATATGTTATGGATCTCAACTTATGTCTCATATGCTTGGAGGGAAAGTTGCAACAGCACCTGTAAGTGAATATGGAAAAACAAAAGTTGATGTAAATGTACAATCTAAACTTTTTGAAGGAGTGTCACCTTCAACAATTTGTTGGATGAGTCATACTGATTACATAGAAAAGGCACCAGAAGGATTTAAAATAATAGGTAATACTCCAGTATGTCCAGTTGCAGCTATGGAATGTGAAGATAAAAATTTATATGCAGTCCAATTCCATCCAGAAGTTATGCATACACAAGAAGGTACAAAGATGCTTTCAAACTTTGTATATAATGTTTGTGGTTGTACTGGAGATTGGAAAATGGATTCATTTGTTGAAAAGACAATTGAAGAAGTTCGTGAAAAAGTTGGAAATGGTAAAGTGTTATGTGCATTATCAGGTGGAGTTGATTCATCTGTAGCAGCAGTATTACTTTCAAAGGCTGTTGGAAACCAATTAACATGTGTATTTGTTGATCATGGATTACTTCGTAAAAATGAAGGGGATGAAGTTGAAGAAGTATTTGGACCTAATGGACAATACAATTTGAATTTCATTCGTGTAAATGCACAAGAAAGATTTTATGAAAAGTTAGCTGGAGTAGAAGAGCCAGAACAAAAGAGAAAAATTATTGGTGAAGAGTTTATAAGAGTATTTGAAGAGGAAGCTAAGAAAATAGGAGCAGTTGATTATCTTGTACAAGGAACTATTTATCCAGATGTAATTGAAAGTGGTCTTGGAAAATCAGCAGTTATAAAATCACATCACAATGTTGGAGGTCTTCCTGATTGTGTTGATTTTAAAGAGATAATAGAACCTCTTAGATTATTGTTTAAGGATGAAGTGCGTAAGGCAGGACTTGAACTTGGCATACCTGAAAAATTAGTATTCAGACAACCTTTCCCAGGCCCAGGACTTGGAATACGTATCATTGGAGAAGTAACTGCTGAAAAAGTTAAAATAGTTCAAGAAGCAGATGCAATTTATCGTGAAGAAATTGCAAAAGCAGGTATTGATAAAGAAATTGGTCAATATTTTGCAGCTCTTACTAATATGCGTTCAGTAGGTGTTATGGGTGATGAAAGAACATATGATTATGCAATTGCCCTTAGAGCTGTAACTACAAGTGATTTCATGACTGCAGAATCAGCAGATCTTCCATGGGAAGTGCTTGGAAAGGTAACAACTAGAATTGTAAATGAAGTAAAAGGTGTAAATCGTGTAATGTATGATTGCACAGGAAAGCCACCAGCTACTATAGAATTTGAATAAAGTACATGAAAATAAATAACAAATTATCTTGAATGTATGTAAATAAACAAACATCTGAAAAGCCTTGAATCATAGGCATTTCAGATGTTTTCTTTTTTATAATTTTATTTTAAATGTATTCCAATTAATAGCAAATATAATAAATCAGCATAATATAATATCAGATAGCTCTTAAATAATTGTTATTTTATTAAAGAACTATTTTGCAATGAATTAAAAAAATTATATACAAGTGTCTGTAGGAATAATCCTATGGGAAATTACAAAGGAGAGAGAAAGATGAACAATAAAAAGAATTATGCTGATGCTATAAAGGAATTTGAAATGTATGACAGAAATGACTCAGAAGGATATAGTGAAGATAAATGCTTATATGATGAAGATGAATATGATGAATCAGATTCTTATTCATGCTCTAGTGATGAATATGACTCTACAAAAGATAGAAGTTGTGGATGTGATGAATGCTTCTTACAAGGCGTTGAAGAAGGATACGAGGAAGGCATTGAAGAAGGATATAAAAAAGGATATAAAAAGGGATACGAAAAAGGATATAAAGAAGGATACGAAAAAGGATACAAAGAAGGTTGTGAAAAGGGATATAAAAAAGGATACAAAGAAGGCTGTGAAAAAGGCTATGAAAAAGGATACAAAGAGGGATATGAAAAAGCTAGAGAGGAAGTAATTAACTATATTAAAAACCAAAGAAGACATTGTCGAAGATGTAGATGTTTTTGTAAATGTTGCTGCAGATGCTGCTCTAAAAGAAATAGATAATGAAAAAACTAAAATAAAATGATTTTAGTTTTATAGCAGAAAAATTATTTTGAATGGGATGTCTCAAAATAAATTTTAGATACAATATATTGGTGGATTATAGTGTAGGACAAGCAATAAGATTGTATTAATTTTATATTTTGCGATATCCTCTTTTTCATTTTATAAATTAATTTGAAGTACGAGTATAAGATATGAGTGAATTGTTATTTTATTAATTGTAAATAATATTTTTATTAATTGTAAATAATAAAAATATGTAAAGCTAAGATATGATTAGCATAATTTATGATATAATGGAATAATAGAAAATATTTTTATTGTTATATGGAGGTAGAAATAAAAATGAGTAAAGGCATATCATTAGATTTATCAAAAGTTGCACCTTATTTAGACACAACTGAAATTGACTACATGGAGGACATGGTTAAGAGTGCTCATGATAAATTACACAATGGAACAGGAGCAGGAAATGACTTTTTAGGTTGGCTTGACCTACCAGTAAATTATGATAAAGATGAATTTGCAAGAATCAAAAAATCAGCAGAAAAAATTCAATCAGATTCAGATGTTTTAATAGTTATTGGAATAGGAGGATCATATCTTGGTGCTAGAGCTGCAATAGAAATGCTAACAAGTAATTTCCATAATGCTTTAGAAGGTGACAAGAGAAAAGCACCAAAGATATTCTATGTAGGTAATAATATAAGTTCAACATATATGTCAGAATTATTACAAGCTATTGAAGGTAAAGATATAAGTTTAAATGTAATTTCTAAATCAGGTACTACTACAGAACCTGCAATTGCATTTAGAATTTTAAGATCATATTTAGAAAATAAATATGGTATAGATGAAGCAAGAAAGAGAATATATGCTACAACTGATAAAGCTAAGGGTGCTTTAAAGACATTAGCTAATGCAGAAGGATATGAAACTTTTGTAGTTCCAGATGATGTTGGGGGAAGATTCTCAGTATTAACAGCAGTTGGATTATTACCAATAGCTGCAGCAGGAATAAGCATTGATGATATGATGAAGGGAGCTGCTGATGCAAGAGAAGCATATTCAGATCCATCTCTTAATAACAATGATGCTTATAAATATGCAGCAGTTAGAAATGCTTTATATAATAAAGGTAAAGTAATTGAATTATTAGTAAATTACGAACCTTCATTGCACTATTTCAATGAATGGTGGAAACAATTATATGGAGAATCAGAAGGAAAAGACAATAAGGGTTTATTCCCAGCAGCAGTTGATTTTACTACTGATCTTCACTCAATGGGACAATATGTTCAAGAAGGAAGAAGAGTTTTATTTGAAACAGTTGTTAATATTGAAAAACCAAAGTATGAAATCACTATAGAAAAAGATTCTCAAGATTTAGATGGATTAAATTTCTTAGCTGGAAAGACTATGGATTTTGTTAATAATAAGGCATTCCAAGGAACTGTATTAGCTCACAATGATGGTGGAGTTCCAAACATGGTAGTAAATGTACCAGAAATTTCAGCATACTATTTTGGATACATGGTTTATTTCTTTGAAAAAGCTTGTGGAATTAGTGGATATCTTTTAGGAGTAAATCCATTTAATCAACCAGGAGTTGAAGCATATAAGAAGAATATGTTTGCTTTATTAGGAAAACCAGGATATGAAGATGTTAGAGAAGCTCTAGAAAAGAGACTTTAATCTAAATGAAAGTTATAATTGATGGAGATGCCTGCCCAGGTATCTCCATTATTGAAAAAGTAGCAAAAAATCGTAAAATTCCAGTTATGATTTTTTGTGATATTAATCATTTTATTCAAAGTGATTATTCGCAAGTTAAAATTGTAGATAGTGGATTTCAAAGCGTTGATATGTATGTTATGAATGAAACAGAAAAAGGAGATATAGTTATATCTCAAGACTATGGTGTGGCTGCAATCTGTCTTTCCAAAAAAGCTAAAGTGATGAATCCAAAAGGATTTATATATAAGGAAGATAATATTGATAGACTCCTAGGGGAAAGACATATATCACAAAAAATTAGAAGAGGTGGAGGCAAAACATCGAATCCTAAAAAGCGAACAGAAGAAGATGACTTAAGATTAGAAAGAAATTTAATAAAATTAATAGAAAATTTTGATTGTTAGAAGCTGATTAGGCTTCTTTTTTTGTGTTGATAAGTGTGTTAAAAAATAGTGAGCTGCAAACTGATGGGCTTGTTTTTTTAAAATGTGCCTTAAATGGTGCTAGCAAAAATGTAGATTGTAATATATATGGATGGTATAAAATTTTGTGGCATAATTGGAGATGAAATATGTTGTCTAATAATTTTTATTGTATAATTTAACTGTATATTTAATATTTACAAAGGTGGAGATTTTATGAAAATATTAGTAGTAGATGATGAAAAAAGTATTGTTAACTTGATTAGAATGAATTTAGAGCTTGAAGGATATAAAGTGGTTATAAGTATGACGGGAATAGATGCAGTGGATAAATTTAAGATGGAAAAGCCAGAATTAGTAATATTAGATATTATGCTGCCAGATATAAGTGGACATGAAGTTATTCAAAAATTTCAAAAAATAGATAATGAAATACCCGTGATAATGCTTACTGCAAATAGTCAAATGAATGACAAACTTTTAGGACTTCAATTAGGTGCGGATGATTATATAACAAAACCGTTTAATAGTGCAGAGCTTATTTTAAGAATAAAAGCAATAACAAAGAGGAGTAAGAAGAAAGATAATAAAGCAAGAGAAAATAATAATGAAATAAATATAAAGGGAATAAGAATTTTAAAAGATGAAAGAAAAATTCTGATAGATGGACAAGAAGTGGCTACTACTTATAAGGAATTTGATACCTTATTACTTATGATGGAAAATTGTAATAAAGTTTTCACCAGAGAAAAACTTTTAGAAAGAGTCTGGGGATATGAGTATGAAGGTAATACGAGAGCAGTAGATATTTTGATACAAAGGTTAAGGAGAAAATTAGGAATATATTCAGAAAGCTTAAAAACAATTTATGGAGTAGGTTATAAGCTGGAACTATAAAATAAATAAACTGTATGTTTGGCATGTGCATACTGTTAGGAAATGTAGTTTTAAGAAATTAAATATATAAAAACATTTTAAGGATGTGCTTGTGTGAAAAAAGTAAATTTAAAGATAAAAGATAAAATTATGCTTATGAATATGGGAATTTTAATTCCTGTTATAACTTTTATATACATAATAACAATAAATAATTTGTATAGTAACGTTATAAAAAGTAGTATAGATTTTTTAACTAAAGAAAGCTACAATACTCAATTATATATAGAGAACTATATAGAAAAAGATCAGGATTTAGATGCAGAAACAAGTTTTATTAATAAAGGACCTCTTATTAATACATATCTAGCAAATAAATTAAATTTTAGAACACAAATTTATGATAAAACAGGAAACATATTATCTGATTCTGTTATGAACAATCTTAATCTTTATAATGAGGATATAACAGATTCCATAAATGGAAACAAAGCATACGTTGTAAAAAAGATTGATGGAAATATGTATGTGTTATTTTCGAGTCCCATATATTTTAAGAATGTGACGCTTGGGTGCATAAGATATATCTATCCATTGCATAGTGGACAAGAGATCATAAATAATATGTTTGTAATCATGGGAATTATAGCTTGTCTATCAGTTTTCATATCATGGATATTAAGTAGGCTCTTTTCAGAAAAAATAGCAGGGCCTATAAAAGAGTTGAAGATTGTATCTGAAAAGATTGCAAAGGGTGAGTATGATAACAAGATAGAAATTGAAAGTGGAGATGAAATAGAGGACTTTGCGAAGACGTTCAATTTAACAACTGAAAGTATAAAAAATTATATAGAAAGTCTCAAGGAAGAAAAACAAAAACAGAAGAATTTCTTGGATAATGTTACTCATGAATTAAAAACACCACTGACAGCTATAATAGGATATTCAGAATTAATACCTAGGTTAGAAAATAAGAAAGATGTAGAAGATAGTTTAATTTATATAAAAAAAGAAGGGCGGAGGCTTTTAAAGTTAGTAGAGGAATTACTTGAGTTGTCTAAAATAGGAAAAGCTGAATTTAATGTTGATAGAAATGGAAATAATTTATGCGAAGTAATAGAAGAAGCATTAAATGTTATACAGTTAAGAGCAAAAAAGTATGATATAGAGATAATTAAGGAGATATTTGATACAAATTTATTTATAGATAAGGATAAAACTAAGCAGGTTATTTTAAATGTTTTAGATAATGCAATAAAGTATAGTGAATGCACTAGCATCATAGTGAAGATGGAAGAAAAGGATAGTTGTGTAATATTAAGTATAATAGACGATGGAATAGGGATTGAAAAAAATCATTTAGATAAGCTTTTTGAACCAATCAATGGGGTTAAAAAGGTGAATTCTATAAGTAAAAATGGGAATGGATTAGGTCTTTGTATATGCAAAGAAATAATGAAAAAACAAAATGGTGATATTGAAATATATAGTGAGGAAAAGAAGTGGACTTCAGTTAAAATTATTTTTAGAAAATCATATTGAAAGTTATGAAAACGTTAAAATGTTACAATTTTGAAACGTTTGTGAAACATTTATGAGAAATTATAGCCTTATTATATAGGAGGAGTAGGAAGTGAAAAGAATCAATTTAAGAGTTAAGATTATAGGCATATATACTGTTATGCTACTTATTTGCGTTATAATAATAAATCTGAATTATAGTTTTTTATATGATAAAGTTACAATAATCAATGATAAAGATGAAGTAGTAAAGAAAATAAATATGTCTATACCTGTAAAAATTGAAATTTCTAATGAAAGATGGGGGGAGTATGTTTTTGAAGATGAGAATTCTATACAAAAAATATGGAATTCAATAAATGAAATTACAAGGGATTCTTCTATTGAGGAAAATAGTGATGCTGAAGTCAGCGATATTGAAATTGATGGAAATATTTATTACTTAAATGGAATGAAAGATACCTTTGAAATAAGTAATAAGTTATCTTTAAATAACAATGTATATAATGATAGTTACAAAATACCATTAATAAACAGTTTGAAAAACAAATTGCTAGGATATCTATATTCAACATCTAATATAGTAAAAATTATGAATTATAATAATAAGATGACCATTATTAATTCTAATAGTCAAATTAAAGAATTAAATAAATCTGATAAAGAAAGTATAAAAAATATAATAAGCAATTCAATAAAGATTGAAAACAATAAAGAGATTATAAGCTTATTAAAAGATAAAAAAGAAGCTTTATCTCATATAAAAATTTATCTTGATAATGATACAGGTACTCTTTCAAAAGTTAAATGCTGCAATGTAGTAAATATTGATGTTTATGATAATGATTTTTTTGTCGTTCAGTATATGGGAGACGAAAATGGAAGACATATATATTTTAGGGGTAAGTTAAATGATGCATGTAGAAAAATATTTGCAGATAAATTATAAATATTTATTAAGGAGTACATTAATGAAGATAAAACAAATTGTTTGGATTGTATTAATAATATTTATATTCTTAAATATGTCGGCTTGTAGCAAAAGAATAGAAAGAGTAACTTTTAAGGATGGATATCCAGATTTAAAAGGAAGGCATATTGTTGTGTATGTTGCGTCTAGAGATGAAATTGGAAGTGCTATTTTAGAGCTTTTTAAAGAGAAAACAGGGTGTACATATGAATATTTGAAAATGTCAACGCAGGAATCTTTAGCAAGAATAAGATCAGAAAGAAAAAATCCTAAGTCAGATATATTTATAGGTGGAACTTGTGATGTTCATGTTTTAATGAAAAAAGAAAATCTCTCAGAAAAGTATATATCTAAAAATTATTATAGCATCCCAGATAGATATAAGGATAAAGATGGGTATTGGATTGGTTTTGAAGCAAGTCCATTATCTATTGTTATTAACAAAAATAGATGGGATAAAGAGTTTTCTTGTAAAGGATTAGAAATGCCTAAAACATATGATGATTTGTTGAATCCAATATATAAAGGAGAAATAGTAATTTCAGATCCTAATACATCAGGAACTGCATATACTATGTTGGCTTCGCTTACACAAAGTATGGGTGTGGATAAAGTGAAAGAGTTTTTCAAAAAAGTGAAAGCAAACGTTGGAGAGTTTACAACTAATGGATATACTCCAGGGCAAAAGGTTGCAACAGGAGAGTATTTAATAGGAATTAATTTTCTAAGTGATCAGCTTTTGATTGAGGATTCGGGTTTTAATGTTGTAACCAATGTACCTAAAAATAGTGGATGGAGTATTGATGCAATTTCTAAGATTAAAAATGGACCTAATGGAGATATTGGAAAGTATTTTATAGATTTTTGCACTGATAAGGAAGTAGAGGAAACATTAAATAATATTTCATTTGCAATGTCAACTAGGCAGGATACAAAAGGAATAAGAGGGATAAAACTTGATGAATTAGATATATATAAGGATTATAATTTTTCAAAAGCTAGCAATGATAGAGAATGGTTAATTAATATGTGGAATGATTTAAATTAAGGCACAATCAAAAAATAATAGACCAGTATGCTTGTCTATTTTGCGCCATACTGCGTCAGTAAAATCAACTAATAGATCCATTATGAGCTGATTTCACTTTCTTGTCTGACACTAAATATACGTCGCATATTTGGTCTATTATTTATTTTCATGTGCCTAAGTAATTTTATTATTTGCATAATCTATATTCCTACTTCAGCTTAAATTACGTTATTTTATTATTTTAGGAAGAATACATGTGTATACTTGTATTGTCCTTATAGGGGGAGGAATAAATATGAACAATATAATTAAATTTTTTAACATAAACAAAAGGGAGGCATCTATCCCGATTGAAGAACAACGAAGGAGATGGCTTAAGGAATTTTCTAAAGCATTTTTAGTTGTATTTGCAGTATATGCATGCATGTACTTTATTAGAAATAATCTTAAAGCAGGGCAACCTTTACTTAAAGAGGAAATGGGATTTACCACATCGGAACTTGGATATATAGGTTTCGCATTTTCAATAACTTATGCGCTTGGTAAAACGGTTTTAGGGTATTTTATTGATGGTAAAAATGCAAAACGTATAATATCTGCATTATTAATTATGTCTGCAACAATGGTATTAATTATAGGATTTATTTTGATGTCAGGTAGTAAGCCAGTTGGAGCTATATTAATATTTTGGGGATTGAGTGGATTTTTTCAAGCTCCAGGAGGACCAAGTGCTTACTCAACAATTTCTAGATGGACACCTACTAAAAAAAGAGGAAGATATTTAGGTTTTTGGAATATGTCACATAATATAGGGGGAGCATTAGCTGGGATGCTAGCTTTATGGGGAGCAAATACGTTTTTTCATGGTAAGGTAGCAGGAATGTTTATAGTCCCAGCAGTAGTAGCATTAATTTTTGGTTTTATTTTACTATTTATTGGGAAAGATGAACCGGAGGAACTAGGATGGAATTCAGCAGAAGAAATATTTAATGAAGTTAGAGCTGAAAATACTGCTGAATTAGATAATATGAGTAAATCTGAAGTATTTAGGAAGTATGTCTTAAAAAATCCTTGGATATGGGTTTTATGCGTAGCAAATGTTTTTGTATATATAGTACGTATTGGAATAGATAACTGGGCACCATTATATGTTACGGAACAATTACATTTTGCAATGAGTGATGCTGTAAATACAATATTTTATTTTGAGATGGGAGCTCTTTTAGGAAGTCTTAGCTGGGGATTTATATCTGACTTATTAAAAGGAAGAAGAGCTATAGTTGCTGCATCATGCTTAATATTAACAGGATTTGCAGTATTGGGATATAGATATGCTACAAACGTTACTATGATAAATGTTTCATTGTTTGCTCTTGGTGCGTTAATATTTGGACCTCAATTATTAATAGGGGTATCTCTTGTAGGATTTGCACCAAAGAAAGCAATTGCAGTTGCTAATGGATTGAGTGGAACTTTTGGATATTTATTTGGAGATTCTACGGCTAAAGTTGCACTAGCAAAAATAGCAGATCCTAAATCATCAGGTATAACTATTGGAAGTAGAACACTTCATGGATGGAATGATGTATTTGTGATATTTTATGCAGCACTTATTATAGGAATTGTTCTATTATTACTAGTCGCATATGCGGAAGAGAAAAAGATAAGAAGTCAGAAAGGAAATCAAATTGAGGTTGAAGAGGAAGTAGCGGTATAATTTTGAGTGTAATAAAAAACTCAGCTAATAAAGTTTCTTTAGCCTTAAAATATAAGTTAGCAATAATAGGGGAGGATTACTTAATTTATAGAGTGTCTTAATTTAATATTATAACTCATAAATTTCTTTCAATTATTAGTTTCACCTTTAAATAAGTTATTTAAAGGTGATTTTTTATTCTCTATTATGTATTGTAATGTTATTTATTTTGGAGATAATTTATTTCTTATTTTAGTGCAATTTTTTAGTTATTATTTATCAAATTATTGATAAAAAGAAGGTAAATCAATATTACCTATTAATGAATATTGTGGAAAAAATGATAAAATGTATAATTATTGTATGAGCTTGCTTATATAAGTATGATATAATTTATATGAAAAATTAACCTGGGATATTTACAAAAAATGGTACAAATGTATAATATAATTACAAGGGTAAAAGGGAGAGGAATTAGAGAGGAGGTTAGAATTGATGGAAGATCTTAAATTAAAGTATGTTGAGATCGTTTTTGATAAAGAAAAACCACAAAGTGTTGGTACAAGGATAAATGTATTAGGAAAAATAGATAGTGAAATAGATAATTTAGAATATAAATTCATAGTTGGCAAGGGTGGAATTTGGAATACTATACAAGAGTTTTCTGAAAAAAATAAGTGTACATGGAATCCCAAAAGTGAAGGAGAATATATAGTTATGGTACAAGCCAGGGAAAAAAACGGGAAAAAATCTTTAGATTATTTAGCAAAGGAAGATTACTCTATAGTTAAAGGAGAGATTAATAATACTATGCATGAAGAAGTATCTGTTAGAAAAGTGGTAAATGAAGAGGATGCTAAAATAGATTATAATACAACTGTTAACGGTATAGAATCAAATACAATATATAGTAATAAAGAAAACTGTAGTGCCACCGAATTAGATTTTAAAGAAATAGTAAATAATGTTGATGAAAAAGTTGTTTTTTTAGAAGCATCGGAGATTAGTAAAGATGAAAAAATGGCTTTAATTGGACAAGATAATCAAAATGCTGAAGTTGCTCTTTGTGAAGAGAGTCCAAGAAAAATTAGTGAAGAAACATCACATATATCACAAATTGAAATTCAAGATAATCAGGGTAAACAATCTGAACAAAAATGTTCAACTGAAATACAATCAGGAAAATTAAATGAAGTGAGTAAAAAAAGAAACAAATTAATAGATAGGGTTATTTGTGATAAAAATGAAATAGCAGTTGGAGAAAAATGCTCTATAAAAGTTAAAACTATAGAAAATGATATTTGTTTATATAGATTTTATATGAAAAGGTATAAGGAATGGAATATAGTTAGAGATTATGATGCGGATAATATACTAAACTATACAGCAAACCAGGCAGGAGTAAAAGAATTTCTAATTCAGTGTAAAAGAATAGAATCAATTGATAGTTTTGATGATTACAGAACAATTAATATAAATGTTAAAGAAAGTAATAAAGTTGAAATAACTAATTTTAAATGTTTAAGTAAGAACCTAATAGTTGGACAAAATCTTAAATTTTTAGTAGAAACAAAGATTGATGAAGAATCAATTGCAAAAGAAAAAATTATACTTTTGTACAAGTTCTATAAAATATGTAAAGACGGAAAGTGCATTTGTATACAGGATTATTCAACTAAAAGTACTGTTTGTTATGAAGAAGAACAACAAGGTACATATAGGTTATTATGTCTTGTAAAAAGAATTTTATCGAACAAAGAATATGATGATAGAGCCTTATTGGTGTATAATGTTAAACCATATAGAAATATAAAAATTAATAGTTTTGTGGCAGATTTAAATTCTCCACAAGCAAGTGAAACACAAATTGGATTTACATCCGAAGTTAAAGGGGGAAATAATTTACTATATAGATACAAAGTAAATGGACCCATTAAGCAGGATACAGGTTTTGTTAAAGAAAATGAATTTAAATGGAATACTATTGAACCTGGTGAATATGAAATTATATTATATGTTAAAGATGAAAAATATTCTGGAGATTATGAGGATGCTAAAAAAATTGCATTTACTATTAAAAAAAGAAGTAAAAAGCCAGTAAAGATTTTAGATGTAGTAGTAGATAAAGAAAAGAAAATTATAACTGGAGAGCCAGTTAACATAATGGTAAATGCTGAGGGGGGAACACGACTTCAATATTCATTTATTGTTAAAAAGAATAATAAAAAAATTGCAGTTATAAATTACAATAAATCCAACTGGATTAATTTTACTCCTGAACAAGCCGGAGAATATGAAGTAGAAATAATGATTAAAGATAAATATTCAGAAAATCCATATGATGCGAATACTTTTGTATATTTAAAAGCAATGGAGTATTTGCCAGGGGAAATTGATTATATAATAATGCCTTATAAAGAAACTCATTTGATTGGAGAAACTGTAGAGTTTGAATGCATAATTCAAAATACACAACAAATTTTAGTTAAATATGAAACAAAGATCAATGGTCATTCAGTTGAACAAACAGATTTTTCTAAGAATAAAAAATTAAGATTTATACCTAAAATTGCAGGTAAATATACAATTGAAGTTTATGCGAAAAATATAAAATGTACAGGTGAGTATGATTCTAAAAAGCAAGTGAATTTATATGTAAGTGAAGCATCGCCTGTAATAAATACTAAGATAATAGCAAATAAAACTGAAGGAAAAGTAAATGAAGAGTTTGCTATTGAAGCTATAAGTAGAGGCGGAAAAGAGGTATGCTATGAATTCTATTTAATGGAGAATAATGAATGGAAAAAGGTTCAAGAATATAGTAGAAAACATTACTACAGTTTTATTCCGTTTACACCAGGAAAATATAAAGTTTTAGCATTAGCAAAAAGTTATTATAAAAAAGTAAATTATGAAGATTATGCTGAAATAGCATTTGAGATTAAAGATATATAAAAAAAGTTCGAAAATACAACTATAAGATGAATTTGGGAAGAAGGTTAGTTTGATATGGCGATAGATGGTTTAGGCCAACTTTCAAGTGAACAAATGATGGCAATGTCAATGATGGGAAATGGGCAAGTAACAAATGATTCAAGTTCAACAAGTGATGCTAGCGAACAAACAAATTATGCATTTGAATTAATGATGAAAAATTTAATGGATTCAAAACAAAAAAGTAACAAAAATGTAGCGGTTACCGATAATACTAAAGAGACTGGCAATGATTCTGCTGCAACAGTAAGTACTTATAAAAATAGTGCAAGTAAAAGTGGATTTATAGATACTATAAATGCTCAAAATAATAATGTGGCAAAAGTGGTACAACAATGTCCAACAGGACAAAACTTAGAGAAGTTACCTATGGTTTTAACTAATGGATATGTTATTCCTAATAAGGCGGCTTCGAAGTCTGTGTCTGTATCATCAAGTACAGGTAGTACTGATATGCAAAAAATACGTAATGTTGTAAGCGCAGCGTCTAAAAAATATGGTGTTGATGAAAACTTAATATTAGCTATAATTAAGCAAGAATCAGACTTTAATCCTAAGGATACGTCTGGTTGTGGAGCTGCTGGACTTATGCAAATTATGCCAGAAAACTTTTCGCATACTGGAATTACAGATGCATATGATATAAATCAAAATGTTAATGGCGGAACTAAATTATTTAAGGAATATTTAGATCAATATAATGGAAATACTGAGATGGCTCTTATGGCATATAATGGTGGACCTGGAACCATGCAAAGAAGAGGAGTTTCATCTAAGGATGATTTATATAAAATGCCAAAGGAAACTCAAAATTATGTATCAAAAGTAATGGGATATTATAATAACGGAATATAGGCCAACAATTTGATGTTTAGAATTATGTTATAGTAAACCGAAGAAAAGGTGGCTATTTTATTGGATTGCTATATAATTTGGCTGTGGATTTCTAATAGTAGAAGTTGTTCCATTTCTGCATGTTCATTAAGGAAACTAAGGACAAGCAGAAACGGAACAACTTTTTTATTCTTTAAGAGATTATAAGGCAGTCAAATCTTTGAATAATTTTTAAAAGTGGTAGAAAAACATAGTCGGAGAAGCAGATTTTCTTATTGATTGGGCTTTATAGAATAAATGTGTTTACTTTACCATGCATTATCAGATACTATATTTGTATAGAGAGGTATTAATAATTATATAGGGTTATACACAATGATAATATACCTTATATGAATTTAAATTATATATTATTAGAAATTATCATATATAAATAGGTTTTAAATGTATAAGCTTAAAATAATAAAAAGATGTATACATCATGTAAATTTTATGAATAGTAGTGATTTTTAAAGTTAATAAGTTTTAATATTAATGAGAAACTTTATATAGATGATATAATTAGAATAAATATACACTATAAAAGCTTAAGAAGAGGAGTGCAGCATATGGAAAGATTAGATAAAATAATCTCTAATTTAGGTTATGGAAGTAGAAAAGATGTTAAATCATTTGTGAAAAAAGGATTAATAGAAGTTGATGGGGTGATTGCTAAAGATAATGGAATGGCTGTTGATCCAGAGAAATCAAGCATAAAAATTAATGGGGAAGAAATACTATATAGAAAATACATATATTTAATGATGAATAAACCAGCTGGAGTTATATCAGCAACTCATGATAATAGAGATGAAACTGTAGTTGATTTATTGGAAATTGATCACCAAGCATTTGAGCCATTTCCAGTTGGCAGATTAGATAAAGATACTGTAGGATTGCTATTATTGACCAATGATGGTGAACTTAATCACAGATTAATATCACCTAAGTGGCATGTTGATAAGGTTTATTATGCTAAAATCGATAAGAAAGTTGACGAAAAAGATGTAATAGCATTTAAAAATGGAGTTGCATTAGATGATGGATACAAATGTTTAGAAGCAAAACTTGAAATTCTATCTAGTAGTGATGATGAGTCAGAAGTTAAGATTACAATACAAGAAGGAAAGTTCCATCAAGTAAAGAGAATGTTTGAAGCGGTAAATAAGAAAGTTACATATCTCAAAAGAGAGGAATTTGGAGGTCTTTTATTAGATACTGAATTAGAAGAAGGCGAATATAGAGAATTAACTGACGATGAATTAAGCCTTTTAAAGAGTTATTAACGAATATTAAATTATAATGCAATAAAAACATTCATTTTTGATAAAAAAAATAAGAATTTTTAATAAATCCCTTGCATTATCCATAAGAATATCCTATAATATTCTTGCAAGGATAAATAAAAGGAATATATAGCCCCCTTTTTATTTATTGCTTATTGCTTATTGCTAAAGCGCAACCTAGCCCCAAGGGTTGCGTTTTTTTTTATTGCTTGATATGAAAAAGTTTACTTTGCGTTTAAATTTAAGAATATAAGTATAAATGCACAAATTATAATTGGTAAAGCGAAAAAGTTAATGAATATTAAAGAATACATAAATACTGAATCAAATATTTCATAAAAATTATATTATGAAATATTTGATTCAGTATTTACTTTTTTTTAAGATTTTTGAATTAATTCCACATATAGAAAATGAAGTTGTTAACTTGAATTTTATTGTAAAAAATAGTAAAGGATATTTATATATGAACTAAAAAGCAATAAATGATAAAATATTTGTTTGTATAGTATTTTATAGACAATTAATGAAAAGAATATGTAATATTTATCAAGCAATTAGTTTGATATTTTAAGGTGAGTGATACTTTAAATATTATTACATATGGTATAATGTTTAAGGATTGGCAAAGGAGGATAAGTACATGGATTTAAAATCATTACTTAATAAAGAACAATATGAAGGAGCAACTACAGTTGATGGTCAAGTATTAATTTTAGCGGGAGCGGGATCTGGTAAAACTAGAGTCTTAACTCATAGAATGGCGTACATGATTGAAGACTTAGGTATTGCACCATACAAAATATTAGCTATAACTTTTACCAATAAAGCAGCCAAGGAAATGAAAGACAGAGTTAAGGCGCTTATCGGTGAAAAAGCTGAAAATATGTGGATTTCTACTTTCCATTCAACTTGTGTAAGAATTTTAAGAAGAGAAATAGACAAAATAGGATATAAAAGCAATTTTACAATATATGATACATCGGATCAAAAAACTTTAGTGAAGGAATGCATGAAATCTATTAGCATTAATGAAAAAGATATAACAGAGCAAGAAATAATGGGTAAAATAAGTAAAGCTAAAGATAGAATGCAAACTGCTAGAAGTTTTAAGCTAGAAAATGAGAGTAATTTTAGAGAAAATAAAATCGCAGATGTATATGAAATGTATCAAAAAAGGCTTAAAGAAAACAATGCCTTAGATTTTGATGATTTGATATTTAAAACAGTTGAACTCTTTAAAAGTAATCCAGAAGTTTTAGAATTTTATCAAAACAAATTTCAATATATTATGGTTGATGAGTATCAAGATACAAATGCTGTTCAATATGAATTAGTTAGATTACTTGCAGATAGATATAAGAATATTTGTGTTGTAGGAGATGATGATCAATGTATCTATCAATGGAGAGGTGCGGATATTCAAAATATTCTTGATTTTGAAAAAGACTATCCAGGTGCTAAGGTAATAAAACTTGAACAGAATTATAGATCTAAAGCAAATATATTAAATGCAGCTAATGTTGTAATTGTTAATAATGCAAATAGAAAGAGCAAAGTATTAAGAACGGAACAAGAAGAAGGAAGTAAAATTAAGATATATAGAGCGTATTCGGATGGTGATGAAGGAGATTTTGTTGGAAAGCAAATTGTCGATATAAAAAAAGAGCAAGAAAAGCATTATAGTGATTTTGCTGTATTATATAGAACAAATGCTCAATCAAGAATCTTTGAAGAGAGTTTTAGAAGAAAGGGTATTCCATATAAAATTGTAGGGGGTACAAGATTCTATGATAGAAAAGAAATAAAAGATATATTAGCATACTTAAAAGTCATTGTTAATCTACAAGATGATGTTAGTATCAGAAGAATTATAAACGTTCCTAAGAGAAGCATTGGTGATGCAACTGTTAACAAAATTCAAGAATTCGCTACAGATTTTGAGCTGAATATGTGGGATGCTTTATCAGAGGTTAGATCTATTTCTACATTAACACCTAGAAATGTTTCTAGTATTGAGCCTTTTGTTCAATTGATGGATAATTTTATGGTACTTAGTGAAACAGTACCCGTATCAGTTTTAATTGAAACTATTTTAGAAGATACTGGTTATATGGAAGTGTTAAAAAAGTCCAATGAAATCGAAGATAAGAGCAGAATTGAAAATTTAAAAGAATTAGTATCAGATGCTGTTGATTTTGAAAAGAGTAGCGAAGATAAATCTTTAGCTGCATATTTAGAAAAAGTATCTTTAGTTCAGGATACTGATAAGATTGAAGAAGAGGATGATATGGTAGTTCTAATGACTGTTCACAGTGCAAAAGGGTTAGAATTTCCAGTAGTATTCATGGTTGGTATGGAAAATGGAATTTTCCCAGGAACTGCATCATTTGAAAAAGAATCTGAAATGGAAGAATCAAGAAGACTATGCTACGTTGGTATAACAAGAGCAAAAGAAACACTATTTATGACATCAGCTGAAGTTAGAAGGGTTTTTGGTAAAACAGTTGCATATCCACAATCGGATTTTATTAATGAAATAAAACCATCATTAAAGGAATATGTTGCTAATGATAAGGCAAATATTAAGAGTAGAGAAGGCTTTGCTCAAAAAAGTTCGTATAATAATCCGCATAGTCTAAGAAATAATCTTAGGGGAAATGCTACAGTTGCAAGTAGTGGATTAAATTTAAGCAGAGGAAGTTTTAATGTAGGAAGTGGTATAGCGCATTCGTCTACATTAAATTCTAGCAGTGACGGATATCTAAGTACTAATGAAGCAACTTTGGGACGAAAAGTTATACATGAAAAGTTTGGAACAGGAACTATCGTGTCAATACAAGATTCTGGTAATGATAAAAAACTTACTATTGCTTTTGATAAGCAAGGTGTAAAAATATTGCTATTATCATTTGCTAAACTTAAGATGGTATAAAATTTAATAAGGAGATAATGGTGTGGATAAAATTGAAAGAATAAAAGAGCTTGTGGAAAGATTAAATAGGTATTCATATGAATATTATTCTTTAGATAATCCATCTGTAACAGATGCGGAGTATGATAAAGAATATTATGAACTTCAAGATTTAGAAAAAGAAGCAGGATATGTTCTTCCATATTCACCAACTCTTAGGGTTGGTGATGTAGTTTTAGATGGATTCACAAAGTATACTCATAAAGCAAGGCTTTGGAGTTTAGATAAAGCACAAACTTTACAAGAAATTATTGATTGGCATAACAGAAATGTAAAGTTTGTTGAAGAAATGAGAAGCAAGGGAGAAGACATTCCTGACTTAAAGTATGTTTTAACTAAGAAGTTTGATGGTTTAACAATAAACTTAACATATAATGAAGAAGGTATACTTGAAATAGCAGCAACACGTGGAACTGGTGCAATTGGAGAGGAAGTAACAGCACAAGTGAAAACAATAAAATCCATTCCTCTTAAAATTGATAGTCATGATATTCTTGAAGTGCATGGTGAAGCTGTAATGACTCAAGAAGCTTTTGAAAAATATAATGAAACTGCTCAAACACCATTGAAGAATCTAAGAAATGGAGCAGCAGGTGCTTTAAGAAATCTTAATGTAAAAGAAACAGCAAGAAGAAATTTATCAGCCTTTTTTTATGATGTAGGTTATAAAGAAGGAAGTCAATTTAAAAATTATATTGAAATGATGGCGTTTATAAAAGAAAAAGGCCTTCCAGTTGATGATTATATTAAAGTATGTACATCAATAGATGAAATACAGAATGAAATAAATTATATAAGAGATATAAGATTTGATTTAAATTATGATATAGATGGATTGGTAATTGCTATTGATGATATAAGAACAAGAGAATTACTTGGATATACTGTTAAATTTCCCAAATGGGCAATTGCCTATAAATTTGAGGCTCAAGAAACAACTACTAAGCTTTTAGATGTTGAATGGAACGTAGGTAGAAGTGGAAGAGTTGGACCAACAGCAATTTTAGAACCAGTGGAACTTGCAGGAGTTACTGTTAAAAGAGCAACATTAAATAATATGGATGATATCAAAAGAAAAGGTGTTAGAATAGGTGCAGATGTTTTCGTTAGAAGAAGCAATGATGTTATACCTGAAATAATGGGTGTTGTACAAGAAACGTTAGAAGGCACTGAGGAAATTACACCACCTACAGTTTGCCCATCCTGCGGAAGTAAAATTGTTTTAGAAGGAGCTCATTACTTTTGTGATAATACTTTATCTTGTAAACCACAAATGGTTAAAAGTATTGTTCACTATGCTTGCAGAGAAGCTATGAATATAGCGGGATTCTCAGAGAAAACAGCAGAACAATTATTTGAAAAGTTAAATATTAAATCTATTTCTGATTTATATAAACTAAAAGAAGAGGAATTAGTTGGCTTAGAGAAGTTTGGACCTAAAAAAGCACAAAATCTTTTAGAATCTATTGAAAAAAGTAAGGATTGTGAATTACATGCATTTGTATATGCACTTGGAATTCCTAATGTGGGAGTAAAAACAGCTAAGGATTTAGTAAATAGATTTAAATCTTTAGAAGGGTTAAAGAATGCAACGTTTGAAGAGCTTGTTGGAGTGCAGGATGTTGGAGATGTAGTAGCACAAGATGTAATGGCATTTTTTAAAGAAGAAAAGGTAATAGCTACAATCGATGAATTGCTTGATTTAGGTGTTAGTCCTAAATTTACTGAAAAAGAAGTAGTTGAAAGTCCTTTTGAAGGAAAAACAGTTGTTGCAACTGGTTCCTTAAAGAATTATTCTAGAACAGAGATAAAAGAAAAATTAGAAAGTTTGGGTGCTAAAGTATCTGGCAGCGTCAGTAAGAAAACAGATTATGTTATAGCTGGAGAAGCTGCTGGTTCAAAATTAACTAAAGCACAGGAACTAGGAGTTAAAGTTCTTTCAGAAGAGGAGTTTGAAGAAATATTAAGGGGGTAGTAGTGTGAAAAGATTAATAAATTTGCTTGGATTTGTTTCAGCAAGTGTGACTAGTGTTTTAATAATTTGCACTTTCTTAACAACGTATCAATTTTATTATGTTGGTCAAATTTTTAATTCATACTTACCTATACAGCTTGGAGTCTGCATTACCATGACAATTTTAGCTATAAGATTTCTTATTAATGAAACTGGTAAAAGACGAATATTGTATTCAGCTTTTAGTTTCGCTATAGCAATTTCATTATTATATTTTATGGTAAACTTAATAAAATAAATGAGTATGTTTTGAAAATATGAGTAGATATTAACAATATATTTAGAAACAATCTTTAATGTGGTGAAATAGTAAAAAAGTGAATTTTATGATAAAATTTAATGTGTTAATTTAAGGTGCAAAGAGCATTTTAAAATATTAGTTAAATATTCGCAGTTTTGGAGTATATTAAGGCTATAATGAGTTGATTATTATAGTTTGATTTATTATTTTTTATATGCCGAATGCGTTTTAAATAGCTATAGCTAGAAAAAAAGGAGGATTTGAACATGTCTGTTACTAAAAAAGATGTTGAATATGTTGCTGAGCTTGCAAGATTAAGTTTCGAAGAAGACGAAAAAGAAGGTTTAGCAGAAGATTTAAATCAAATCTTAGCTTATGTTGAAAAGCTAGGAGAATTAGATACTGAAAAAGAAGATATAATAGTAAATCCTTATTATATCGAAAATAAATTTAGAGAAGATGTAGTTACACCTTCAATGAAACTTGAAGATGTAATGAAAAATGCACCTAAAACATTAGAAGAATATGTTTTAGTTCCAACTATTATAAGAGAATAGTGGAGATTGGAGGGTAAATTAATGGAGTTTTCAAATTACAAAGCTCATGAATTAAAAGATATAATAGCTAAAAAAGAAGCTTCTGTTGAAGAAGTAACAAAGGCTCATTTAGATAAAGTTGAAAATGTAGATTCAAAAGTTGATGCATTTTTATATGTAGCAAAAGAAGAAGCATTAAAGGATGCAAAAGCATTAGATGAAAAGTTAAGCAAAGGTGAAGAACTTGGAATATTAGGGGGAGTACCTCTAGGAATTAAAGATAACATAAGTGTTAAGAATATGCAAAATACATGTGCATCTAAGATTTTACAAGGATACATATCACCTTACGATGCAACAGTTTCTGAAAATGTAAAATCACAAGGTGGAGTAATCCTTGGAAAATTAAACATGGATGAATTTGCAATGGGTTCATCAACTGAAAATTCAGCATTTAAGATAACTAGAAATCCATGGGATTTAGATAGAGTTCCAGGCGGATCATCAGGTGGATCAGCAGCTGCTGTTGCTGCTAAGGAAATTCCATTAGCACTTGGAACAGATACTGGTGGTTCTGTAAGACAACCAGCATCATTTTGCGGTATAGTTGGACTTAAGCCTACATATGGAAGAGTTTCTAGAAGTGGTGTAGTAGCTTATGGTTCTACATTAGATCAAGTTGGTACTTTAGGAAGAGATGTTAAGGACTGTGCTTTATTAACTCAAGCAATATCAGGAGTGGATCACAGAGATTTTACTACAGTTGATATAGAAGTGCCTAATTATTTAGATTCATTAAAAGAAGATATTAAAGGTAAGAAAATTGCAATTCCTACTGAATTTTTTAAAGATGGATTAGATGAAAATGTTAAAAAAGCTGTATATGATGCTTTAAAAGTATTTGAAGCAAATGGTGCACAAATTAAAGAAGTATCACTTCCATTAGCTGATTACGCTATTTCAGCTTATTATTTAGTAGCTTGTGCTGAAGCATCATCTAACCTAGCTAGATTTGATGGAGTAAGATATGGTCATAGATCTGCAAATGCAGAAGATGCAACAGATTTATACTACAAGTCAAAGAACGAAGGATTCGGTAAAGAAGTTAAGAAGAGAATTATGCTTGGTACATATGCATTATCAGCAGGATATTATGATGCATACTACAAAAAAGCATTAAAAGTTAGAAATCTTATAAAAGGTGAATTTGATGAAATATTTAAAAATTTCGATGCAATAATATCACCAACAGCACCAACTCTAGCTTATAAAATTGGAGAAAAAACTAATAATGCATTAGAAATGTATTTAGGAGATATTTATACTGTACCTGTTAATATAGCTGGTATTCCAGCAATTTCACTTCCTTGTGGAATAGCTAATGGTCTTCCAGTAGGAATGCAAATTATGGGTAATTATTTCAAAGAAGATACATTATTCAACTTAGCATACAGTTATGAAAAATCAACTAACTGGCATGAAATGCATCCAAATTTATAGGGAGAAGGAGTGAAAACAAATGGAATTTGAATCAGTCATAGGATTAGAGGTTCATGCAGAGCTTTTAACTAAAACAAAAATATATTGTGGTTGTACAACTGAATTCGGAGGAAAAGCAAATACTCACGTTTGTCCAATATGTTTAGGACTACCAGGATCCCTACCACAATTAAACAAACAAGTAGTTGAACTTGGAATTAAAGCGGGTTTAGCATTAAACTGTGAAATAACTAAAGTAGGAAGAATGGATAGAAAAAATTATTTCTACCCAGATTGTCCTAAGAATTATCAAATAACTCAAGATGAATTACCATTATGCAGAAATGGATATATTGATATTGAGCTTGAAAGTGGAGAAATTAAGAGAATAGGAATCGAAAGAATTCATATAGAAGAAGATGCAGGTAAGTTACTGCATACTAAGAGAGGAACTTTAGTTGACTTTAATAGAGCTGGAGTACCTTTAATAGAAGTAGTATCAAAGCCAGATATAAGAACTTCTGAAGAAGCAACATTATATCTTACAAAGCTTAAGAGTATCTTATCTTCATGTAAAGTATCTGACTGTAAGATGGAAGAGGGATCTTTAAGATGTGATGCCAATATATCAATAAGAGAAAAAGGAACAGAACCTTTTGGTATAAGATCAGAAATTAAGAATATGAATTCATTTAAAGCAGTAGAAAAAGCTTTACACTATGAATTTGAAAGACAAGTTAAAGCTGTAACTGCTGGAGAAAAATTGACTGTTGAAACTAGAAGATGGGATGAAACTAACAATGAAACTACAGTTATGAGAAGCAAAGAAGAAGCAAATGACTATAGATATTTCCCAGAAGGTGATTTAGTTACACTTAATATTTCTGATGAATGGATTGAAAATGTTAGAAAGACAATTCCAGAATTACCACATGAAAAAGAAGCTAGATTTATTAAAGAATATGAATTACCTAAATACGATGCTCATGTTTTAACTTTAACAGATAGCATGGCTGAGTTCTTCGATGAAGCAGCTAAGCTTTCAAAGGATCCAAAAGCAGCTTCAAACTGGATAATGGGAGACTTATCAAGACTTATGAATGTTGAAGGTACATGGGTTGAAGATCTTAAGTTTGCTCCAAATGGTATAGCGGAATTAATAGAAGTAATTAAAGATGGAACTATTTCATCAGCAATAGGAAAACAAGTTCTAGAAGCTATGTTTGAAAGCGGGAAATTACCTAAGGCAATCATAGAAGAAAAAGGTTTAAAGCAAAATAATGATGAAGGTGCTATTCTTGAAATAGTTAATAAAGTTCTTGATGAAAATCCACAAGTTATTGAACAATATAAGAGTGGAAAAACAAGAATTCTTGGATTTGCTGTAGGCCAAGTAATGAAGGCAACAAAAGGTCAAGCAAACCCTGGTATAGTTAATCAGTTAGTTGAACAAGAAGTAGCTAAGAGATAATTAATAATATATAAAAGAGCTATCTAAAATCAATTTTTAAGAATTTAATTTTAGATAGCTCTCTTTTTATTTGAAAATTTCTTTCCTATTAAGACGGTGCAATTAAAAAAATACAAGTTCATTTACCAGCCTGTTTTCAATGAGAGAAAGCTCCACCAGCATACCACTCACAGCGTGCTGTCTGAGTAAGCGACCGTCATCAATCATAGATTTAGACACTTATTTGCTCATAGGCAGATTGATTTAATATATCTGCTATGAGACAAATATATCTTCTTGTCTGATGAAAAATATTTATGACAGATTGGAGTCGTTATTTTCTTTCATGTGCTTAAAGTCAGTAACTTTGTTATCTCTGTTTTCATGATCATTAATATCCAAGATATCTTCTTCACCAGTTAAATAAGCATAATCATTATTTGTATCATCGCAGTTAGAAATATTATCAGAAATTGATGAAAGCTTCTGATGCATTTTTTCTAATATATAATTTTGGTAACGTATTTGACGATAGTTTTTAATATGTACTATAAAGCTCCATATTCCTATAAACATAAATGTGCACATAAATAATATTCCGACTATTAGAAATGCACCAATTAAAAAATTCATCTATAAAACCTCCTTAAAAGATAACTACATTATAGCATAAGAAAAAATATATGATTGTAGTTTGTTTAAATATTAGGCACATTCAAAAAAATAACAAGTCCATCTGTCAAGCCTATTTTGCGTGAGAGGAAGCTCGATTCGCATGCGCTCACTGAGTAAGCGATTTACACCAAATCATTTTTATATGAGGTTAAATCATAAATGAGTTAACTAAGTTGAAGAAACCAAATCATAGATTTGGACTTTCGCTTATCTGCTCATCAGCGGATTTCTCTAATAGCCCGCTATGAGACAAATCCACTTCCTTGCCTGATGCAAAATAATCATGGCATTTTGGACTTGTTATTTTCTTTCATGTGCCTTAATTGATTTGATAGCAATTGAGCTATTAGTATTATTCATAGCTTACCTAAATATTAATTACTTTCATTAACAAATTATGCTCAAGAATTTTAAATTTTATTAATTAAAAATTAAATACTGAGGCACAATCACAAAATAATAAATCTACATATCGGGTTATTTCCCATAGGGGGAAGCTCCACTCAAATGTGCTAATTAAGTAGGCGATTCACACTGAATTATTTTTATATAAGGGCTAGCTCATAAATGAGTTAAATAAGTTCAAGAAACCAAATCATAGATTTATTTCGTTTATCTGATCATCGGTAAAAGACCATGATAGATTGCTATGATGATACTTTGCTTCAGTGGCTGATGCAAAAAAGTTATGGTATTTTGGACTTATTGTTTATTTTTATGTTACTAATGTTTATAAATAGTAATTTTTGTTAATAATTATAACAGAAATTATAGCGAAAGGTGTAATTATGAAAAGATATATTTTTCTTATAGTTATGTTGCTTCTTACAGTCATATTTTGTTTTAGTTTTATAGGCAAAGATACTAGTAAGGCATCTGATATTAACTCTGAGCAATCACTAATTTATGGTGTTGATGATATTTCAACTGATTTGAGAAGTGTAACAAATTTATCTAAGCGACAAGAAGATATTATATGTGCATTAAGTAAAGGATTAGTTAGTAAAAATGCACAGAATAAAATAGTGCCTTCTTTGGCTAGTGATATTAAAGAGGATTCTGAAGGAATACAATATGAATTTAAAATTAGAGATGATGTATTTTGGAGTGATGGGAGCAAAATAACTCCTAATGATATAGTTGAATTTTTTAAAGAATTATTAAAAGAAGAAGATGAAGAAAATATTAAAGCATTACTTGATGTATATGGAGCGAAAGATTTTAAAGCAGGGAAAACAACATTTGAAAAAGGTGTTGCTATAAGTGCTACAAATGATGCTGTGATAATTAGATTAAATACAAAAAATAATAATTTTTTAAGTGAATTAACTAAACCACAATATAGAGTTAGAAAGTACTTGATAATGTGGGGAAACATGAAAAATAATTATAAAAAATTGATTTATTCAGGAGACTTTAGTATTGATTCTATTAATGATGACAGTATGGTGTTAAAGAAAAATCAAAATAGTTCAGATGATATTATATCGAATATAAATATACTTAAAGATGAAAATGTAGAATTATCAATGGCATGTTATGAAGTTAACCAAAGAGACATTGTTATAGATCCTCCTGAAACTGAGCTTAGTAAATTGGATGAGGAAGGTAAATTAATAACAGAACCTAAAATTGATGCAACATATCTATATATTAGTAATAAAGAAAATCTTCCTGTTCAAGCAAGAAGAGAGATATATAATGATGTATGTAAGGCTGTTGCATCATATAAGAATACTAATAATAAAACTTTTGAATTGGCAGAAGGAAGTTATTTTAGAGAGGATAAGGAAAACCTAACCAAGGTGCAGGCTAGAAAAGTTAGTAGTAATAAAATTGGAACTTGGAAAAAGCCTGATATATTAACAATACTAGGTGAAGACAATGATAAAAACAGAAGTATGTGTAGAATTATTCAGGATTGGTTTAAAAATAATACTAATATAACTATTAAGTATAGTCTTGTAAAAGAATCAGAATTTAAGGATGATGAGCTAAGAAATAGATATGATATGGTATTGATAAATAATGATGCCGATATATTAAACAAAGCAACATTTTATTCATCATTTCAAAGTTATTTAACAGGTGATCAAGTTAAGCTATTAAAAAAGGCAGGAGATGACAAAAAAAACGATAGTTATGGAGAATTAGAAGAAAGTTTATTTAATGATTATGATATACTGCCATTGGTTTTTTATAACGAAAATATAGCTATTTCAAGCAAAGTATCTCAGCTTAATCTAGATGGAAATGGCAATATAGATTTTACGACGATTAAATAAAATTTGTATTTGAATATAACTTTAGAGTGTAATGATATCTTTAAAATATAAAATGTTAGATATAAGGTTGTAGCTTTTTAAATTCACTATAACCTTATTTGGGGTTATTTTAAATATATTTAGTAGTAGAAAGTAAGGGTACTCTTTTGCGTAGTAATCGAGCAAAAGAGTACCCTTACTTTTGGTAATTTACCATACGACTTTATTTTTTCTTCTTTTTAGATGGGTGCTGAGCTTTATTTTTTTTGAATTTTTTCTTAGGAATGTTAGTTGTTTTATTATTAGAAACAGTTTTGCATGATTCTTTTAAATTATTTGAATTTGATTTTGTATTTTTTTCTAAATCACAACTAGAATCTGATTTAGATTCTAAATTAGAGACAGAAATTTTAGGTTTATCACATAAATTTTTTTGGGGGGATATAGTATTTATTGATGTACTGGATAATGATGAATTGGATACGATGTTTGCTGAGTTATCTAAATTAGGAAGTTCATTTGGCTCAGGAGATAAATTATCTTCAATTTTAGTATCTTCAATAATTTCTGTATCATTATGCTCTTTTGATAAGTTAGAACATGTAAAATTCATAACTTCTTCAACACTGTCTTTAAAAAGATGAATAATTAAAAGAAAATTAAACATATTTTTGTTGCTATCAAAAGAATTTTTGCTTGGGCTTAATGAATCCTTTTTTTTAGAATAAACCAAATTCTTTATAAATATTGGTGCTAATCCAGTACTTTTAGGAGTAGGCAATACAGGCATTCTAAAATATGTTTCATCAAGCATATCATCAGAACGAAGACTTAATTTTTTATATCGTTCTACTTCATCTAAAGTAGGAGCTTCTGGCCAGCTTGTTAGAAGTCCATTATTTACGAAAAGTTTTCTATATAACCCAGAAATAATAGGTCTTAATTCAGTTGTCTTATCTTCCTGTAAAGAGTACATTATTAAGCAAAGCAAATAGTTATTTATTTCTACACAGGAATATTTAATTTCTTTTTTATCAGAAGGTTTTATAAATATATTTTTGTCAGAATCATATAAACTAATTAATTTTTCAGCAATCTCCTTAGAAGAATCCTTAAAAGAAATTATATCAGTATGTTTATAAGCTTCCATTAAGCAAATGCAGAATAATGCACAATCATCTATTGAATCTAAATAATGATCTTTTTCTTGAAATTTAGAAATTAAAAAGTCACCTAAATCTAAGATGAGATTTTTGGCATCTTTGTTATGAGAATATCTATAAAATAGATTCAATGCAAAAAAGATTTGTGTGCTTTCGCTAAAAGATAAATCATATAATGCAGATTTATAATTCTTAAACATATCTAAAATTTCATAGGAGAATTTAATATATTCATCACTGTTCTGATCAAATTTATTATAGTGCGCATATAAGAAATAAACATCCATCATAAATGCTTGATCTGAAAATTTAAATTTACTATCTTTATCAATTAAAGAAAAGCCTTTTGAATTTCCGTCAGATATATTTTTTTTATCAACAAATAGTCCTTCATCATTTCTTAAATTTTCTGAATAAAATTGAAGTTGCTCTTTGGCAAGATATTTAAATGGTTTTTCAAGAGATACTACATTTCTTTCTCCCTCATCGTAATGTGAATAGTATTCACTTAATTCAAGTAAGCAAAGTGTCATGAAAGCGTTAGTAGAAGGGTTAATTTCTTTCTTAAAACTTGATTCATCGAATCCGTGACTAGTTTTACTATGAATGAACATCGGTGAAGCTTTTTTGTATAAGCATAAAAGTGGAGAAAAATTATTTAGTATGCTAATATCATTTATAGAAGGCTTTTTTGAAGCTCTAACTTGTGCCAAAAGACCACATTTAGAGTTTAATACTATCGTTTTTATTGATTCTTTTGATAAGTAAAAAAGTTGACCACTAATCTCTTTGTGAGAAAGACTATTCATCCTAAAAAATGGTCCTATATATCTCAATGTATACACCTCTCATAAAATTCTCGTCTTATTCATTAATATGAAGAGGTCAGATGAAAAGTGCATAAAATATAAATAATGAGGAGATTTTTTATAGTGAAAAGGGTAAATTAAATTTAATAATTTAATGAACATGATATAAAAAATAAACAAATAAAACTAAGAAAAATCGAGTTATGAATGATATGATAGAATATTTCGTAATTGTTAATTTTGATGATTGTACCTTAAGTGCATTTAAAAAATAAGAAGTTCACTATAAGAAAAATTTATATACTTGCCTAATAAAAAATATCTATAGTAAATTGGATTGGTTATTTATTTTTATGTGCATAAATAAATTTTAAACTAAGTTAGGAGAAATAAATAATGAAAAAATTAATTTTAGCTAGCAATAATAAGAAAAAAATTTCAGAGATGAAAGAGATTTTAAAAGAAATGCCAATAGAGGTTAAATCTTTAGCAGATGAAGATATTGATATAGAAGTGGTGGAAGATGGAGAGACTTTTGAAGAAAATGCAAAAAAGAAATCAAGAGAAATTTATGAGTTTTTATTAAAAAGAGGAGATGAAAATTTTATAGTTTTATCAGATGATTCTGGACTTTCAGTAGATTATTTAGATGGAGCTCCAGGTGTATATTCTGCTAGATATGCTGGACAGCATGGAGATGATGCAAGAAATAATAAAAAGCTTTTGGTAGAATTATCAGGAATACCAAAAGAGAAAAGAGGCGCTAAATTCACTTGCCAGTTAGCAATGTTTACAGATCAAGGGAAGTATTATGCAGTTAAAGGTGAAGTAAAAGGTTATATTATAGAAGAATTACATGGTGAAGGTGGATTTGGATATGATCCATTATTTTTCTATGAACCTTTGAATAAAACTTTTGGAGAATTAACAGCACAAGAAAAAAATGAAGTTAGTCATAGAGGGGTGGCTTTGAAAGAATTAAAAAAAATAATATCTAATTTAATATAGAACATTTTAAAAAATACATAAAATTAATTTTGTCAGAGAAAGAGAGGATATTATGTTAATTGCAGTTGTAAGTGATACTCATAGAATGAATAAATTCATTAATTTAGCTAAAGAAGCAATAAAGGATGCGGATATATTAATACATTTAGGTGATAATATTGAGGATGTAGAGATTTTAGAAAGAAATTTTAATGGAAAAGTATACGCAGTTGCAGGTAACTGCGATTATTCATCAAAGTACCCTAAGGAGGGCATTATAGAAGTCTGCGGTAAAAAAATATTCTATACTCATGGAGATTTATATGGAGTAAAAAGTTCAATAAATAATATATATTACAAGGGAAGAGAGCTAGGGGCAGATGTTGTTTTATTTGGACATACTCATCAACAGTTGATTGAAAAAGGAGAAGGAGTTATATTAATGAACCCTGGTAGCGTATCTTTACCAAGATTAAAAGGCAGGTATATTGGTATTATAGATATTGATGATAATGGTGATATCGATACATATTTAAGAGAAATTAAAGAGTAATAGTTTCAGATGATATAGCTTAAGAGCAGAAAACTAATATGGGATTCCACATTGATAGGAAGACATATAAATTGCTACAAATTCAGAAATATCAGTGATTTCTTAGTTCATAGGTTTGAATTTCAACGAGGAATTATATATAGGGTTATGCAATGAGAATAGAGCTTATGTGAATCCTAGCTGAAATTAGATACATATTTGTTCAGTAGGACTATGAAAATTTTGCTGAAAAGTTCTAAATGTGAGTTTGCCCCATTTCGGTATGTTCCAATATAAAAGCTCACAGAGAAAGTTCGAATAACGAAATATAAAATTTCGCTTCTCACTTTTGTGACAAGCAGAGTGAATAAAACAAGCTCACATTAAGAACCTAAACATCTTATTTTCAAAGGCGTATTACACAAACATGTATTCAATTTCTCTGTTTTTGATATATTAAATTCTGAAAGAGGAACGCTATATAGATATTAAAATCAATTCTTAAACTTATGCGATAATTAACAGAATTAAAAGGTATTCTTTTATTTTTTTTGTAACAGTCTATAATAGAGTACCATTTGTTTTTAATTCTACAATACATTTCAAAGTGTAAGCTTATTTTGTTATTGGTTTATCTATATCAAATATAACAAAGCCTATATTTTAAGAAAATTTCTTTCAAATTAGTTGGTATTATAAAGTGCATAAATGCTGATTATTGCTAGGTTTTTAAATAAATATAAAAAAAATTAGAAAAAAGTATTGACGAAATAGATTTGATATTGTAGAATAATCATTGTCGCTGAGAGATAAGCGGCAAGTTAAGAAACATCTTCGGGGTGTGGCGCAGCTGGGAGCGCGCGTCGTTTGGGACGATGAGGTCGCAGGTTCAATCCCTGTCACCCCGACCAATAATCTTTTAGATTATATTCTTAACATGCGGGTGTAGCTCAATGGTAGAGCCCTAGCCTTCCAAGCTAGTTACGTGAGTTCGATTCTCATCACCCGCTCCATCAAAGATTTTTTTGATAATTAAACAAAAGAGTTTAAAAAAATCAAAAAAAGTCTTGACAAAACAACTTGAACGAGTTAAAATAAAATACGTTCTGTTGAACAAGAAGTTAACAAAAAATGTTGACAAAACACCAAAGATACTTTATAATAATAAAGGTCTTCAAAAAGTAAAATATGCGTTTTTAGCTCAGCTGGATAGAGCAACGCCCTTCTAAGGCGTGGGCCAGGGGTTCGAATCCCTTAAAACGCACCATTTGAATCGGGGTGTGGCGCAGCTGGGAGCGCGCGTCGTTTGGGACGATGAGGTCGCAGGTTCAATCCCTGTCACCCCGACCATTCAAAATAAAATTAATATATGCGGGTGTAGCTCAATGGTAGAGCCCTAGCCTTCCAAGCTAGTTACGTGAGTTCGATTCTCATCACCCGCTCCAACAAACGATAAGTTTGTAACATAATAAATAATATGCGTTTTTAGCTCAGCTGGATAGAGCAACGCCCTTCTAAGGCGTGGGCCGGGGGTTCGAATCCCTTAAAACGCACCATTGATGGTGAACGTAGTTCAGTTGGTAGAGCGCCAGTTTGTGGCACTGGTTGTCGTGGGTTCGAGTCCCATCGTTCACCCCATCTTGGGATGTCGCCAAGCGGTAAGGCAATGGACTTTGACTCCATTATGCGTAGGTTCGAATCCTGCCATCCCAGCCATTCGGTTTACTAGCTCAGTCGGTAGAGCACATGACTTTTAATCATGGTGTCCCGGGTTCGATTCCCGGGTAAGCCACCAATTTAATAAATGCAGATGTGGCGGAATTGGCAGACGCACTAGACTTAGGATCTAGCGCCTTACGGTGTGGGGGTTCGACTCCCTTCATCTGCACCAATGATGCGGAAATGACTCAACGGTAGAGTGCCACCTTGCCAAGGTGGAGGCTGCGGGTTCGAATCCCGTTTTCCGCTCCAATTTTAATCAATATATTAGACAAACTATATGCGGGTGTAGCTCAATGGTAGAGCCCTAGCCTTCCAAGCTAGTTACGTGAGTTCGATTCTCATCACCCGCTCCATTAAAACAATATTTACTTAAACAATATGCGTGATTAGCTCAGTTGGTAGAGCACCTGACTCTTAATCAGGGTGTCCAGGGTTCGAATCCCTGATGACGCACCAAATGGTAAATATGTTTCTAGTATAAATACTAGAGGTATATGGAATGGACTGCCTGGTTAATTCCATACAATGGGATGTCGCCAAGCGGTAAGGCAATGGACTTTGACTCCATTATGCGTAGGTTCGAATCCTGCCATCCCAGCCATTTACCTGGTTTACTAGCTCAGTCGGTAGAGCACATGACTTTTAATCATGGTGTCCCGGGTTCGATTCCCGGGTAAGCCACCAATTTAATAAATGCAGATGTGGCGGAATTGGCAGACGCACTAGACTTAGGATCTAGCGCCTTACGGTGTGGGGGTTCGACTCCCTTCATCTGCACCAATTGCGGAAATGACTCAACGGTAGAGTGCCACCTTGCCAAGGTGGAGGCTGCGGGTTCGAATCCCGTTTTCCGCTCCAATTTTAATTAATATTTAGACAATTATATGCGGGTGTAGCTCAATGGTAGAGCCCTAGCCTTCCAAGCTAGTTACGTGAGTTCGATTCTCATCACCCGCTCCACTAAAACAACTGAATTCAGTTGTTTTTTTATTTATACAAAAGTAGATATGCACTTATAGTTCAGTTGGATAGAGCGTTGGACTTCGAATCCAGAAGTCGTGAGTTCGAATCTCACTAAGTGCACCATAAAACTAGTAATACCAACACTTTAAAATTTTACTAAAGTGTTGGTATTTTGCTTTTGCCCCCTTTTTTGCCCCTTATAAAATCGTTATAAAAAATACAGGCATTAATCAGTCTGCATTGATATATATAAATCATTTAGTTTTGAAGCTGCTATTATTTTCATACTTTCTAATACATGAGTATAGGTTCCAAGAGTAACTGATATATCACTATGGCCTAATAATTCTTGTACTGTCTTAGGTTTTTCACCAAGTTCAAAAAGTCTTGTAGCATATGTATGTCTTAGATCATGAAATTTTCTTGGAGAGATTTTTTTATATTCATCTTTTTCATTATCATTAATAGAGTCAATTATTTTATTAAATCTTTTTCTAATATTTCCGCTATCTAAATATTTACCAAACTTTGTGCAAAATACAAGATTATTATCTTGATATAGATTTAATAGGAGAGATTTTTGTTCTAATTGTTTAAATCTATATATTTTAAGTTGTTGTGTTAGTGTAGGAGGTATAGAAACTTTCCTGTTACCTTTAATTGTTTTTGGTGTTTGTATTATAATCTTTGAATGTTCACGTCCATTAGAAGAGACATTAGCCACATATTTAGCGGTTTTATTAACATCAATATAATGTCTATCAAAATCAATGTCACTCCAGGTAAGTGCAAGTAATTCACCTTGTCTTAAACCACTATTTAGAGCAGTAATAAATAACATTTCTAATTCATGATTTTTAATTGCTTTTACAAATCTTCTTTGTTCATCTAAGCTAAATGGTTGAACTTTGCTAGCTTTATTTAATTTAGTTTCTTCAGTTTCTTTAGGAAGAACAATGGCTCCTGTGAAATCTTTAATTATCATGCTATTATTATAAGCATATCTAATACATGGAGCTATTAATTTGTTAATCATTTTTAAGCAATTTACAGAGTGACCACTTTTGACTAATTTATTATAGTAAGTTTGTATATCTGATAATGTTATATCTTTAATTTTAATATTTGATAGAGGGCTATTTTTTATATAATTTCGATAAACACCTTCATATCGTTCTTTTGTAGATGGCTTTAGAGTTAGAAAACGTACATCAAAAAGCCAATCTCTGAAAAAGGCTTCAAAAGATTCTTTTGTATTAGTAATATTAAAATCAAGATCAGTTAGAATAGCTTTTATTTTTTCATCAAGTTCTTTAACACTTAATGCATATAAATCTCTTGGTGTGGTTAAATTTTTATGTCGTAACCTATAGAAGTAGTATTCTTTTCCATTTTTAACTTTCTTTTTGTATATTGTCTTTGCCATTATTTTTACTCCTTTTATAGTTTATATATAAACATATTTGAGAATAATATTTAAATTTCAATATTACAGTAGCGTGGTTATTTGTCATGCTCAAACATGCGGAGTTAGTATGTGCAATTAATTGTAGTTTATTACAAAATTAATAGATACTTAACTTTGTGGAAAATATAAGATTATTATCTTGATATAAATTTGCAAGGATAGATTTTTGCTATAATTGCTTAAATCTATGCTATTAATAATAACATTGTAAATTCAATAATTTGATTAACTACATACTAATCAAATTATTGAATAAATTATCTTTCTTTTCAACTTTAAAATATGGTTCGAAATATAAGTAATGGTTTTCAGTCTCGACAAAATAGCCATAACGTTTTTTATAATTAGTTATGGCATTTATTAGATGTTCTTCTGTAACTTCTAAATATTGTGCAATTTCAAATCTACTAACTGCCCCATATTCATAAGCTTTAATTAAATCAGGTATTTTAACAGTACGCTCATATCCCCATCTACGAGCTCTAACTTCTTGTTTTTTATTAACAATTTTATTATCATCAATAATATTTCCATAGGAAGTTTCATGATGCCCAATTTCTTCGCTAAGAATGCACTTCTTTTCTACATTAGTAGATACTTTAAGATTTATTAAAATTTTATTATCTTTGTAAGCTCCTTTTAAATTCACATACATATTTTTTTCTTTAACCTTGATGCCTTTTTCTTCTGCTTCAATTAGTAAATTCTCATAAGTCATTTTGTCACCCCTAAATTAGTAAAAAATAATCATATTTAATTCAAGTAAGTAAAGTAGTTTTTGAATTATTTGAGTATAAATTAAGATTTTAAGAATTAGAATTCATCATTAAACAAAATATCAATATAGTCATTGAGTAATTTTAGTTTTTGTGGAGTTAAATTTTTTTCTTCTAAATGTGCAGCAACAGTACTAATTTGTTTTTTCTTTTCATCATGTGAAGTATTTTTTGATGAAGAGCTTGGCTCATTTAAAGATTTAGTTTGAAATACTTCATCAATTGATACTCCAAGAGCAGTTGCTATTTTATTTAATAATTCCATGCTTGGTTCTCTTTTATTATTTAATATATAGCTAATATGAGTAGGGCTTACACCAACCATTTCAGCTAATTTTTTAGATGTAATATTCTTAACAGTCATTAATCTCTTAATATTATCAGATAACACATTAAACACCTCTTGAACTAATTGTTTATATTTATTATAAACTTACAGTTAATATTTGGCAACAATAAACTTCCAAAAAATGAGATAATATTAGGAAATAGAAGAAAAAATGTAAATTTTATCATAATACATTAAACTTTAAGTTCATACACAACTTTCTAATTAACTTTAAGTTCAATATAATATAAACAACAAGTTAATTTTTGGAAGGAGATGTCATATGAATAAAATTGATAAACTAAGAAAAAGAAAAGCTCTAAGTTACAATGATATAGCAAAATCTGCAAGTATATCGGCACAGTATGTATATCTTTTAGCAAAAGGAAAAAGAAGTAATCCAAGTCTAGAAAAGATGAGGGCTATTGCAAATGCTTTGGATGAAAAAGTCGAGTATGTATTTAAAATTAATTAAATGAGGTGATGAGGCGTATGGAGGAACATGTAACCAAAATGGTAATAACACCAGTAGAATGTATTCAAATTCTTGGATGCAGTAGGAGTATGATGTATGACAATTTATTAAGAAGAAGAGATTTTCCTTGCTTTAAGATTGGAAAAAGAATTTTTATAAACAAAGAAAAGTTGCAAATCTGGATAGATAAACAATGTGAACATAAAAGATAATAAAACTTTAATTATAGATTTAGAAAATTTTATTTGTAGGAGCGTGAAAATGATGGGAGATCTTAAATGGATAAAGTTAACTATAAGTATATTTGAAGATGAAAAAATTCGATTAATAGATGCAATGCCAGAGCGAGATACAATCCATTATGTGTGGATAAGATTACTTGTACAAGCAGGAAAAACAAATAGTAATGGTTTTATATTTCTAAGTGAAAATATCCCATATACAGATGAAATGCTATCTACAATATTTTGCAGGCCTTTATTATCTATTAGGCTTGCTTTAAAAATACTAAAAGATTTTGGAATGATAGAAATTGATGAGAGTAATCTTATCAAAATTACAAATTGGGAAAAGCATCAAAATATAGAGGGTATGGAGAAAGTTAAGGAACAAAATAGAAAAAGAGTTGAGAAGTATAGGGAAAAGAAAAGACAACTTAAAGTTGCAGCTGAAGAATATGGAGAAAATACAAACCAAATTCAAAGTGATGAACAAATTACTTCAGATAATTCTGTGAAAGGCTCAAATGTTTTTAAAAATGATGAAAATAATTTAAGTGAAAAGTTAGGTGAAAATAACTGCAATGCTACACAAAATTTATGTAATGTAATGCAAAATTCTTGTGATGTTACAGAAGATTTATGTAACGTTACTGTAACGGAACAGAATAAGAAAGAGACTAAGAATAAGAAAGAGATTAAGAATGAGAATAAGAAAGAGAGAGAGAATATAGATTTTTATCATGAAAAAAGTGATTTAAATCTGGAAGAATCAGAAATAGTAAAATCCTCTGTTTCTCAATCTAAAGATTCAAATACTGAATATAATAAAAATTTAGAGGATATCAACACTAAATGTATTGAATTGGTTAAATACTCTGAAGCAATGACTGGAATACCTAATGTACTTAATTTAGGTGCACTTAAGCTAGCTATTTCAATGCATGGTAAGCAATATGTAAAGATGGCTATAGATATTGCGTTAAAGGCTAATAAACCTAATATGATTTACATTGATGGCATACTGAAAAATTGGAGAAGAGAAGGGTATCCAAGAGATGATATGGAGGTAAATAAAAATGGGATTAGAAGCTTTGGAAAGAATAACTCAGCAGATAAAAAGAAATTTGCAGGATTCAAGCCAAAGGAACCACGAAAACTTACAGAAGCTGAACGAAAGAGGGCAGAGGCAAACCTCATATAAGTGTGATAAATGCCGTGATACAGGATGGATACTTGTTCCTCAAGAGAATAGGCAGCCATTAGCTTTAAGCTGTGAGTGTAGAGAAATTGAAAAGCTTAAAGATGAGTGGACGTATTCTGGAATCAATGTGGAGCAAAGCAAACATACTTTTTCTAATTTTGAAGTTTGGAATCAAGCGTCATGTAGGATAAAGGATACTGCTGCAGCTTATTGTACTAATTTTGATGAGATTAGAAATGATAGACGTAATAGTATTTTGCTTTGCGGACAAGTGGGTAGTGGAAAAACTCACTGCAGCATTGCAATTGCATTAAATTTCTTAAAACAAAGAATTAAAGTGGTGTACATGCCTTATAGAGATGTTATCACAAAGATAAAACAAAATATGATTGATCAAGAATACTATAGCAAAGTAATTGCAAAGTATCAAACATGTGAGGTCCTACTAATTGATGATCTTTTCAAGGGAAAGATAAATGACAGTGATATAAATATTCTGTTTGAAATCATTAACTATAGATACTTAAATTTTCTGCCTATTATAGTCAGTAGTGAATTTTCTATAGATAGATTACTATCATTTGATGAAGGAGTAGGATCACGAGTGTATGAAATGGCTAAAGATTATGTTGTGGAAATTGAGAAGGATGCTAGAAATAATTATAGACTTAAATGAAGATAAAATATTTGAGCATTTGAAATTCAACATATTTTAAGGATGGCGTAAAACACGGCAACTTTAATCAATATAAGAATTTCTTATCTATTAAATAAATTAATATATGAGAGGAAGTTGTTAAAATGAAAACATCAGGAATTATAAGAAATGTTGATCCATTAGGAAGAGTTGTAATACCAAAGGAAATGAGAAAAGTAATGGGCATCAATGAAGGAGATCCAATTGAAATAGTTAAAGTTAACAATGATATAGTTATGAGGAAATATAGTAAGGGCTGTATTTTTTGTGGAAGTGATAAAGAGATTGTTGAATTTAATAAAGTACTTGTTTGTAGAAAATGCAAACAAGCTTTGAAAGAAGATTAATTTAAAATAAAATCTGAAAAGGAGATTGGTCAAATGGGTGATTTGAGAATTTTTAAAGATGAGCGTTTTGGCGAAATAAGATGGGTAAAAGTTAATAATAAAGATTATGCAGTGGGAATTGATATTGCTAAAGCATTAGGATATAAAAAGCCAAATGATGCAATTTCAAGGCATTGCAGAGGGTCCGTGAAACACGGAGTAGGGGTAGTTACTGGAAAGAGAAAAGATGGAACGGATGCTATTCAAAATGTAGAAATGAGTGTAATTCCAGAAAGTGATATATATCGCTTGGTGTCAAAATCAGAATTACCAGGAGCAGAAAAATTTGAATCATGGATTTTTGATGAGGTATTACCTAGCATAAGAAAAACAGGAATGTACGCAACAGATGAATTGTTAAATAATCCTGATTTACTTATTGCTACAGTTACAAAGTTAAAAGAAGAAAGAGAAGCGAAATTAAAAATTGAAAAGAAAATAAAGTTACTAGAATCAAAAGTACAATTTTACGATGATGTTGCAGGATCTAAAGACTCTATTGAAATGGGTCATGTTGCAAAGGTTCTTGGTATTAAGGGAATGGGAAGAAATAGATTATTTTCATTATTAAGAGCTAAAAAAGTCTTAGACAAAAACAATATTCCATATCAGCAATTTGTAGACAGTGGTTTTTTTAGAGTGTTGGAGCAAAAATATACTGTATCCAATGGTCAAACCAAAATTAATATAAAAACAATGGTATTTCAAAAGGGTATAGATTTTATATTGAGAAAGATTAGAGAGCAGTAAATTAACTACTATTATAATAGATATAAAAAATGGAGATTTATCCTTTTGATAAGGACAAACCTCCATTTTTTACTTAAAGCTAAGCTACATCAAATTTAGTAACTTGTCTTTGAGTTAATTGAGCACCGGATTTCTTAACTAAGTCACCGGAATTAGTTTCAAAAATATTTTTAGATATAACAGTGTCCATAAGTGCATTTACTTCATCTTTTGTAAGAGCAGATTTAACACCACTAATACTTAAAGTAGTCTTTAAACCAGCATCAGTTAAAAAAGTCATAGCTAAAGTATATTCCATTTAAATTACCTCCAATCCTAAAAATTTGATTATGATCTTAACTAAGCATTTACTAAACTAGAAGATTCATTAATAAAATAATCTCTAGTTTTAGCTTCCATAACACCTTTGATTGCTTCAGCAACATCATAGACATTTTGAGCAGCAGCATCTGTTTTTACACTAGAAAAAGTTTTTTTAGTGTAAACTGGAAGACCAGCTTTATCAGTACCACTTTGAACTTCAATACTTAATGAAGCAGTTTCAATTGATTTAGTAACAGCCATGTGTTTTCCCTCCTTTAATTTGTTTTCATAGAGGATATATGTCTTTTTATTAAGAGTAACATTGATATTAATAAAAAAATTGTACTAATTAATATTTTAGGGAATTTCATAATTAATTGATTTGTTATATTAAATCAATATATAGTATAAAATCATTTGTACAGAACTCTATATATTGTATTAGAGCTTTAGAATTTTTAATTATGAAATATCCATGTTTATGTAAATAGAAGTACATTAGTATTAATAAGTTAAAATTTTTGCTTAGATTCACTTATATATGCAGATTCATAGTAAATACTAATTAAGAACAGTAGTTAAAGCTTGAAAAATATTAAAATATAAGTCTTGCTTACATTAAGTGGCAAATATGTTGGTGATGACATAAAAAGTAATTTTCATAGGTGATGAAGTTTGCCTTTAAACATCTCTTAGAAGATTAATGATTTCTACTATAAATAAAAATTATAGTAGAAATCATTTTGTTTTTTTATAATGTATGTTAATCAGTGATTAAAGTCACGTATTAAATGTAAGAATAAATTACTTGAGGTTTAACAATATAGCATATATTTTATAGTCATAGTCGTTGACTTTCTCTTACATAAGTTTGTATGAATTAACGCATAATAATTCATATATAAAGTATAATACAAGTTGTTTAGTAGTAAATATGGAGGATAAAATGAAAACATTAAAACGAATACTATTTTTTAGTATAATTACATTTTTTATTAGTTGTATATTAATGACAAGTGGCATAGTAACTGCTAATAATATTTTGGCAGAAACAAAACCAGCAAAAGTAGCTGTATTTTTATTAGATTTTACTGATGATCTTATTTCAGCAATTGGGGAAAACTTAAAGGATATTCAAAAAGAAAATCCAGATAGAGTCGAATACACTTTTTATGATGCTAAGTCGGATGAAGCTACACAAAATGGACAAATTGAAAAAGCATTAGATGAAGGTGTAGATCTCGTATTATTGAATATAGTTAATAGAGGAGATGCGAGGATAGTTATCAATAGGATTAAAGAACATAATGTTCCAGTAATTTTATTTAATAGGGAACCAGTTACACCAGTGCCTATTGCATCTTATGGTAAAGCTCTCTATATAGGAAAAGATGGAACACAAGCAGGTGCGCTTCAAGGGAAAATGCTTATTGATGCATGGAATACCAGTAAAGAAGATATTGATAAAAATGAGGATAACATAATGCAATATGTTATGTTACAAGGTGAAGGTGACAATACAGAAGCAATAGAAAGAACGAAATATTCTATCTCAACAATTGAAAAAGCTGGAATTAAAACACAAGAAGTAGCATTAAAAATTGCTGATTGGCGTGAGGACTTAGCTTATAATGCTATGAAAGAATTATTTGAAAAATACAAAGATCAAATTGAAATTATAATAGCAAATGATGATACAATGGCTATTGGTGCTGTTAAGGCATTGCAAGAACATGGATATAATAATGGGGACATTTCAAAAACAATTCCAATTGTTGGGGTAGATGTACTTCCAATGGTTAAAGAATTCATAGAAAAAGGATATATGTTAGGATCAGTTTATCAAGAACCAAGGGCTTATGCAGAAGCTTTGTATACGACTGGGATGAATATGATTGAAGGAAAAAATCCTGTTGAAGGTACAAAATATACACTGGACGATACACGAGTTTCTATTCGTCTTCCTCAAACTCATTATTTTTACAGAAATATGTTTACTGATGAAACTATTGATAAATAAAAATATATATATTATTGGAAAGAACTATTATTTATAAGCAGATGGAGGCATGAAGACAGGATGGCAATTAGTATCAGGAACCTGGTACTAATTTAATTCACTTAAAATAGAGTCTTATATTAATATATTTTGAAATTAAACCTACATATATTAGGAATTATGTATCACTTTTTCCATAGAATCAGCCTCATTTCCAATATTAACATCAGATCTATTTATTAAGATAGAAAAATTCCCTTCGATATATAAGTAAGACATAAGATTCTTACGAGGTGATTTAACATATGGAATATTTATACAATAAGAGAGTTGAATTAAAAGGTTTTGATAATGATAACAGTTATCTAGAATATTTAATTAAGATGTACGGAAAAGATTCATTAAACTATCTATCATTTGAAAAGGATAGAAAAATTTTCATATCTGATAAAATAGAAGGCTTTATTGCATATGTAGTAGTAAAAAAGGTAGCTCTTTGTATAGGCGACCCTATATGTCTTAGTAATAAAAAAAGAGAATTTATTCTTGAATTTATGAAACATTGCAAAAACATGAAAATTAAACCTTGTTTTTCTTCAATAACAAAAGAAACAAGAGACATTCTTGAAAACTTAAATTTTATTGTTTCTAAATATGGTGAAGAAGCAGTAATAGAATTAAATTCTTATGAAATGATAGGTAAAAAAACCTTAAAATTACGTCAAAAAGTTAAACGAGCAGAAAATGCAGGATTAAAGTTAATAGAATATACACCTAGAAATAGTAGAGATATGGTTTTAGAAAGTAAAATTGATGAAGTATCAGCTCAGTGGTTTAAGTCTAAAAAAGGACAATTGTCCTTCTCTGTTGGAGAAATGCACCTTAAGAACCCAATAGATAGAAGATACTTTATTTCTTTAGATGAATGTGGTGATATTCAAGCTATTCTTATGTTTTCACCTTATAATGAGGGGAAAGGCTATTTTTTGGATGTAATGAGAAGAAGGCTTGACTCTGTTCCTGGTGCTATGGAACATGCAATTATTACATCTGCTATGAAAATGAAAGAAGAAGGAGTAGAAGCTGTAAGCCTTGGAATTGCTCCTCTTGTTGGAATAGATTCAAAACATGAAAAAGCTACTTCGCTTGAAAAATGTATGGATTACATATATAACAATGTAAAATGTGATTATGAATTTAAAAAATTATATGATTATAAGAAAAAATTTTCTCCTACTAACTGGGCTGTAAGATATATAGCTTATGACAAAAGCATCTCCCTAATAAAAATAGGTTATGTTATTATAAAGGCCAAAAATGCAAACAACATACTAAAGAGTGTATTAGAAGGACTATGGGAAAAAATTAGTACCATTGAGTATAATTTTAAGAGAGAAAATTTAATATGGACTATTTATTTGAATTTATTAATATTATAACGAATTTGGACAAGAATATATTTGAAATTGTAAACATGCTTGGAGTATGGTTCTATATATTTTTATTTATAATGATTTTTTTAGAAACAGGATTTTTTATGGCCTTGATTCTTCCTGAAGAATCTTTACTATTTGTATTAGGAAGTTTATCTTCAGCCGGAATAACTAACATTTTTACTGTAACGTTTGCTATTGTCTTTGCCTCGATTATAGGTGATTCCGTAAGCTATCTAATTCGGACTTAAAGTTGGAAATAGAATTTTAAATTGTGAAAAAGAGTGTATTTTAAGTAAAAAGTATATAATAAAATCTCAAGGATTTTACAATAAAAATGGAAATAAAGCAGTTATACTTTCTAGACTTATACCTTTAGTTCGGACATTTGTTCCGTTGGTTGCAGGAATGGCAAGAATGGAATACTCTAAATTTATAGTACTAGATATAATTGGATCTGTACCATGGATACTAGTATATGTTGGTGGTGGATATTTTTTTGGTAATATTCCAATAGTTAAAGATAATTTTAGTTTAGTGTTAATAGGTGTAGTTTTACTTTCTATTTTACCAGTTTTAATACCACATATGAAAAAAAAGACTAAATAGTAGAGACACCAGCGAACATGGTATTACTGTAAAGTGAAATAAATTATTTGTAAATAGATTAAATTGAATCGAATCTTTAAGTTTACTTTTTAAAATGATAGTATTTAAAACAGTTTTAGTAAACTTAGCAATATCCATATTAAGCAAGTGTGTGTGAATTTATTCTATGCTCATACTAGTTTTTAAATGTATTACGCCTGAACCACATTACAACTTTACACAAAAAGAGGAACCACAAAGCAAAAATGTGGTTCTTCTTTTTAATTTTGTTCAAGCATTGATTCAAGCTTGTTTAAAATATAGTTCTTTTTACACTTTTATATTTTGAAATAACATGAAAGTATTAGTTTAACATATGTTACAAGTTTGATTTAGATTTATCAAAAATAATTATACTATAGGCACATTTTTTTATATAAATTAATATTTATATTAGAGAAGTATTTTTATTTTGGAGGAAATATGCAAGACAAGAATCCCAAAAGTCTTTTTGGAATAGACATAAATGAGTATAGTCAAAATGTCCAATTTAATGTATTAGCAACAACAATAGATTTTTTATATTTAAGATCTTCAGGATCTGCAACCGGTAGGTTTAGAGTTGATAGAAGGTTTTTGGAGTATGCAAGGACTAGTAGAAGTTTTGGAATACCAGTAGGTGCATATCATTTTGGATTACCATCATATGATTTGACAGATGCGGATAGACAATGTGATGACTTTATAAGCATACTTCAACAGGGGTTTGGTAATAAAGACTATGGTGATTTATTTCCAGTGCTAGATATTGAAGCACCTACAGATCGATCTATTTCTACAAATACATTAATCAATTGGATTGATAGATTTAGAAAAAGATTTGAATCAAAAACTAGACGTAGGCTCATGCTTTATACAGGAGTAAATTTCATAGAACTGTATAATAATTTCTTTATACCTGGACGTGGATATCCTTTGAAAAATATGCCATTATGGATTGCAATGTATACAAAAATACCTGTTAATCCAGATTTTCCACCTAATGCAGGAGGATGGACTAGGTGGAGAGTATGGCAGTATGCAGAAGATCAAGTTGTACAAGGCGTTGGAAATCCTCTTGATGCTAACTGGGGACCAGATAATATTGATTTATTAACTCAACCAGATGTTGTTAAGGGGTTACAAGCAAGATTTGAAGGTAGAAACATAAAAGTTTCATGGAATAGAAATAGTGATATAGATTTATTAGGTTATAATCTATTTGCGAATGGGGAATGGGTTGGTACAGTGGATGAAAAAGCCACAACATATACAATACCTTCTAGCAAAATAAAAGTTTATAAAAACTTACCTGTAGTAGTTTCAATTGAGGCTTTTGATTATGATGGAGAAACATCAAAAATACGTTCAAAAGTAAATGTGTAAAGTGAAATTTATATCATATTTTCAACTTTAACAATAATATGCTTGACTTGTGCATTAATTTTCAAATAAAGAAAAAGGATAGCAAATTAATAAATATATAACTTATATAATTAATTTGTTATCTTTTTATATATAAAAGTGTAGGAATTCATCACTAATAGTATTAGAAGAAAACATAAAAGTATACTATTATTGAATAATTTACTTTTTGATTTTTCTACTAATTATTATAGAGGTTATTACACTTATTACAAGGATTAGTATAATAATAGAAATGGAAAGTCCTATGGATATATGATATTTAAAAGAAATTCCAAGCTTGATACCAGTAAAAATAAGTATTACACCTACTCCATATTTAACATATTCAAAAGTATTGTGGAGTTTTTCTAAAAGAAAATATAAATTTCTAAGGCCTAATATTGCAAAAATATTTGATGTGTATACAATGAAAGCATTAGTTGTTATCGCAAATATAGCAGGTATTGAATCTATTGCAAAAAGTAAATCTGACCCTTCAATTAAAAATAATAAGGCAAATAATGGTGTTGCATGAAGAACATTGTTTATTCTTATAAAAAACTTTTCGTCATGAAGTTCTTTAGTTACAGGTATCATTTTTTTTAGAAGTCTAATTAATTTACTGTTTTCAAATGATACATCATCTTCTTTGTTAATCATCATTTTCACACCGCTTATAATAAGAAGTATACCAAATATATATAGAATCCATTTAAATGCATTTATAATTGCAATTCCTAATATAACAAATATAAATCTTAGAATAATAGCACCAAAAATTCCATAAGTTAAAACTCTTTTTTGATGTTTAGCAGTAATTCCAAAGCTAGAGAAAATTAATAAAAAGAGAAAAAGATTATCGACACTAAGACTTAGTTCAATAATATATCCTCCGAGAAATTCTAAAGCTCTTTCAGAACCCATGTAATACCATATAGCCAAATTAAATATAGTAGCTATAAATGTAATTAATAAAAACTTGAATAAATGTTTTCTAGTAGACATTTCTATAACTCCCTCCAGATAAATTTGTATTTAAGCTGTATATATTGTTTGAATATATTCGAAGTTTCATACAAAAACAATATAAATTTTGATTTTTTGTATATGAATTATAATAACTTTAAAAAGCAATTAAAAAATTTAGTTAACTTTATTTGTATAATAAAGTTACAGAAAATTATAAAAGATATTTAATATATATATATTGAAAATTGAAATATACATTAAAAATTAAGCACTATCTCACTAAATCCATGAATAAATCATTTTGCAACATATATAATAAAAAGAACTATGTAAGCAAAAATAAAAATTAGTTAAAAAATATTTGTTTGAAATAATATAACAAGTCTGTAAGAATAAATCAATCAGAGTTTATCACAATGAAATATTTATAATGTTGACAAGTTTTTTATTTAATAGTAATATTATTAATAACAATATTAAAAAGACAGTGATAATCTCATTTATAGGGGGAGTAACTGCCTGTTAATTACAACAGGATTCAAAGTCGTCATTACGGAGAAATCCCGGCTTTGAAAGCAAAAAATGCTTAGTGAGACTCTATAGTTAGAAAGTGTTCTAACTATAGAGTCTTTTTGTTACATAAATTTCTAATTTGAGAAAAATTATCAAAATATTTTAGTAATTAAGTAAAAGGAGGAAAACAAAATGCGTGGTCTAGGAAATCAAATTAAAACTTTGCTTTTGATGAGTGTCTTGACGATATTAGTAGTATTAATAGGCAGAGGTATTGGAGGTCAATCAGGAATGATGATGGCTTTAATATTAGCATTGGTTATGAATGGAGGGAGTTATTGGTTTAGTGATAAAATTGCTCTTTCTATGGCAGGAGCACAGCCATTATCAAAACACGATAATATTGAAATTTATGCTATGGTGGAAAAACTGACAGCCAATGCTGGAATGCCAATGCCGAGACTTTATATGACGCCTTCTACGCAGCCTAATGCTTTTGCAACAGGACGTGATCCTGAGCATTCAGCAGTTGCTGTTACACAGGGCTTACTGAATATACTGAATTGTGAAGAACTAGAAGGTGTTATTGCTCATGAACTGGCACATATTAAGAATAGAGATGTACTTATAAGCACTATTGCAGCTGTAATGGCTGGAGTAATTACAATGATGGCTGATTGGGCACAATGGGCATTAATGTTTGGCTTTGGTAACAACGATGAAGAAGAAGGTCCAGGCTTCTTAACTTCTTTGCCATTAATCATTTTAGGACCTATTGCAGCCATGTTGGTACAGATGGCAGTATCACGATCTAGAGAATATCTTGCAGATAGTACAGGAGCAAGAATTGCAGGACATAGCAGAGGTCTGGCAAATGCTTTACTGAAGTTAGATCAGGCTTCAAGAGTGATTCCAATGGACGTAAATCCTGCAGCAAGTCATCTTTTTATAGTGAATCCTTTAAATGCTAAGAAATTAATGAACTTATTTAGTACTCATCCATCTATAGAGGATAGAGTTCGTAGACTTCAGGCTTCAAATTTGTAGTTTTATTTTAATTTTGAGGCACATTCAAAAAAATAAAAATAGGATGAAAGTGGGTATATCAACGATTATTATAGTATTCTTTTATATATGTAATTAGAATATATTTTTTAATTAAGTAACTATAATAGATACTTATAATTACTATTTTTATGTGTATATACAGTAATTTTAAATGGCGTACTATTTTTCATGGCGCTTAATTCATCAACCAAAAAAGAGACAGGTCATCAGCATATAGCTCTAAGCATATAGGAGTTTTCAGACAAGCTTCAACCTCTTATATATTAAGAGTCATTATGCATTAGACTAGTTCTTTATTTGGGTACCCGCTGGAGCGCTTAACATGTCTAACTTTATTTCATAAAGTAAAACAAGTTTATAACTTGAGGTGTTTATTTCATAAACTACCTCAAGAGGAAGGCAAGTACACTTCTGGAAATAAGGCGTTATTCCGTAAATGATACAAGCCCACAAGGAGCTTGCACACTTCGGAAAACGTTATTTCCCGAAATGATACATGCCTTCTTTGGGTTAGAGAGAGTTTTGGTAGCAAGATAATAGAATGTATGGATGTAGTTGTAGCAAGTACTGCTTATAGAATAGAGATACATGAAGTATAGGAAGTATTATGGCTGAAATAGAGATAATACTAATAGTCTGCAAGGTGTGCGTATTGATGCATACGCATAAGTAGAAGGACACCTTGGACTTGCTCTCACAAGTGTAGAATAAGTTTTATTGGAAGGTGAGGGCAGGTCCACAATATACAAGCTTATCTGCTAGTCCTTTTGAGTGATGGCGTTATTTCCGTTCAAGAAATCCAATCATTAAAAATAATAAAATTTATATTACAAGGAAATTATTTTTAATGATGCGATTTCTTTCACTTCAATAACACGCATCACTAAAAAGGACAGGCAGAAAAGCTTGTACATTGACGGTGCCCTGTTAAACAAAATTAATTATAAAATGCACAATCTGTAGATTATATAGTGTATATAAGTAGATGGGAGAAAATTATGCCTAAATATATGCTAAGAAATGAAATAGAAGATATCATAAAAGAGCGAAAATGGAATTTAAACACAAGAATTGATTATAAACAAAAGTTTAGTGAGAGCGACCAATTAAAAATAATATGCAAGTGTGGGAAACCTCAAACTTTGGGTGTTAAATCCTTAAAGAGTTTTATATGCCCCTTTTGTAAGAATAGTTACAAGCCAGATAGTGTCAAAAAGAAAGTTTGTACTTTATGTGAAAAACCACATAATTGCAGAACTCAATTATGTGCGAAATGCAATAAACAATCGAAAGATTTAAAGATATCTATAGCCAAATTATTAACGCTGAAAGAGCATTATAGAAGTAATGAGTACAAAGGAAAAGAGTATAAAAAGTGGGAGTGTGATATACCACCATATATATTACATGCGATGATTAAATATCCAACAAGAGAGTTGCTAACTTTAAGTGGCGATAAATCAAATCCTACAGTGCATTATATTTGTAAAGCATGTGGCGAAGAACAAATATGTAAGTTTAGAAATTTGCATAAAGGGCATGGGTGCATATCAAGTAAATCTAGTGGAGAAGTTTTAGTAGAAACTTTCTTAAAGGAACAAAATATTAAATTACTCACTCAATTTAACACTCTAAAATGTTTTAATCCTATAACTAAAAGACAACTACCTTATGATATAGAAATTATAGGTGCGAGGATTTTAATTGAAATTCAAGGTGAGCAACACTTACAATTTACTGAATATTTTCATGGAACAATAGAAAATTTTGAATATCAAAAAAGAAAAGATGATTATAAAAAAAGATGGGCAGAAAACAAGGGTTATAAAGTAATATATATTTATTATAATGAATTTACCAATGAAGATTATAAGAGAAAAATATTAGATGAATTAAAATTAATTTAATTCTCAATTCTACTATTAAGTGTATATAAAGTAAATTATAATTTGTCATATTACTGACATAATAAAGGGATAATATATATTTATAAAGTAGTTGAAATATTATTTATCCCCTTAAATAATTATTAACCCGTATTTAGAATGATTTACTACACCCTAGTAGATCATTCTTTTTTATTTTTAGAAAATACTATATTTAAGGTAGGGGTAATACCAATAATGAAATTTTACACAAGCTCTATTAATAAATAATTACAAGATATAGTATTAGTGAAATAAGTAGATACCTAATGTTGTATTTAATATATAGAGCTTATCTAAAAGAATGTTTTTGGGGAGAGCAATTATACCAATAGAAAATAAATATTGTAAAGGGGGTCACACGTTCACCCCTTTACAATATTTATTTTCTATGGAGCTTAAGTATTTGCCCCAAAAACAACATTGGCTTGTCTTATGATTTTATTAGTTGAATTTGTAGGTTTTCAATGCTTTAAGTTTTGGCTTTGGTTTAGACTAATATAAGAGTTTAGTGTTATTAATTTTTCTCTTATTAATGTAATTAAGTATTTAAAGTAATCCAGAAGAGGTGGATCTCTTCTGGATTATTTCAGTTTAAGTTCAAGTTGTTTTGGTTTGCTGGCAAGAAAATATTTGTATTTCTCTTTATAATAAAGGATTACTTTTCTTCTTGCTTCATATGGCAATGTATTTAAAAGGTAATCATATTGTGCTTTTGATGTAAATCCTTCTTCTTTTTTTAGCCAGGTTGTAAATGTCATTGTAACTAATCCTTTCATATATGTTTTCATTATTGAGACAGAGGAAAAGTCCTCTAATCCCATTCAGTTTGTAGGTATTTTTGCCAATGTTCATATTTTTCGTGGTAAAATAAATCAGTTTTTTGTGCATTTTCTTTAGATTTTTCTGATATAATTTCTAGCCATTTCTTATAGTGAGTTAATGAATTAAATCCTTCCTTAACTGTAATATATTTAGTAAATGAAAAGTGTCTCATATATGTAAAATCCTTTCTTACTTTGATATTATAATTATTGCCAATTATGCGAACAAATATTCTATATCGCTTGTACAAATTTGAAAAAAATTTTGTACAAAAAGTGTATAAGAAAATTAATTGATGGATAGAATATTTTACTAGGAAGGAGTGGAAAATTTATGGAGGAAAAGAAGAAAATAAAAATTAAAAAACCAGCAACTAAGCAAGTTCATTTAGAATGTGATATGGTATTATACAATAAGTTTGAAGAGTATTGTTATAGAAACGGAAAAGATGTAAGCAAAACAATAAGGGCATTTATGAAAATGTGTATAGGAGAATAAAATGTTTAATTTAAGGTACCTAATAAAGGTACTTTTTTGTACAGAAAAATGTATTAAATTTCTATAAATGGGCAGACTATGAATAGGGGAGGAAATAGTAAAAAGAAAGTGTGGTTTTAAAAGTGGATAAGAGAAAATATGAGTCAAAAACATTAATTGCAGAGTACAAATATTTGAGTGAGCTTGAAGAGTTTAGGTTTTCTGAAAAGGCTTATAGATTAAAGGACGGTTCAATAATTATTGAGTTTGATGGTGCCAGTTTAAGTCTTTATGGATTAAAATTAAGTTTCAAAGAAAGTATAGGAAGAAAAGGGCTTTATAGTATTGATGATAAGGATTATAAGTTTTGGAAACTACTTAGAAGTGATATTGATAATAGTTATTTTGTTGATTGGGAGCAGGAACGTAATGATCAATATGAAGAAACATGGCAAGAGCAATATAATAATATGATAAGTATGCAGCATCAAAATATACTAGAAAAAATATCAGGTGATGAGTTGCCATTTTGAGTACATAGGGGGAAAGAAATTTCCTCCACAAATAAATAGTACAATATAGACAAGACTTGCAGTAGCTTTAAACAATAGACAAGCTCTAGCGCCAGGAATATAAAAAGGACAAGCCACATACCAACATACTCAGATAAACTTTAACATAGCATGTCCTACTAGGCAGCACACTAAGACATGGAGTTTTCATAGTGGCCATACATATTTATTTAAAAATATAGTCAAGATCAAAAGCAAAGCGTGTCTTTACTATATTTTTAAATAAATATACCATAATGTATGAAAAAACTAGTTAAAAGTATTTATAAAGGTGCTGCATAGTGGGGGCGTTTTTGTACTGGCTTTTCTATTAGTATAATATTGATGTCAGTATCTATAAGCTTTAATGCTGAGTAACTAAAAATAATTTCACTGTAATATTATTTATTATTTTTAGTTATTGAACATTAAAGCTGTAATGATAGATGATACTTTAATTATAGAAAGAATAAAGCCTGTACAAAATGGAACCGCCACCACCTTTCTTAACTTTAAATATGTATTGGTGGTGGCGAGTACAAGCCCCCCATCCATTCCAGCTTGTCTGGGCAACATACTTTTGTTTTAGATTATTGAAGAAAGAACCAACGTATAGAAGATAGTAAAAAGTATACAGATAAATTATAATATCACAATGATTGCACACCACCGGGTACCCAAACAATGGATTAGTCTAATGCATAGAGATTCTTAGTGAATAAAAGGCTCCGAGTGTGGAGGAGACTTTTAGGCACTTAGAAGCTCTAGCTAATGACCTGTTCATTTTTGGGTGGTGGATTATGTGCCCAAATAATTATTTGATAGAAGAACTTGTCCTTTAGAAAATGCGTATATAGGAATAGATATAATAACTACTATATATTCTCTAATATAAAAACATAGTTATTAAAATATATAAATATCTAGATATACTATATGAAATTAAATAATAAAAACTAATGGAGTGGCTGAGCCACAAGGAGCACGTGGTGTTCCTTATATATTTATTCCTTGCTGCCGCAGGCCATCTAATTAGGGTAATAGAAAAGCTTTATTGTAGATACTTTAAGTTTAGTGTATAGAATATCAACATACTTATATCTAAAGATTTTAAATAAAATCATAAGCTTGTCTATTACTTCCTTTGACTTTAAGGCAAAGCCTTTAAGTCACTAGCTGCACTTTAAAATAACAACAGAAGAAAGTAGCAATGCAATAGCTTAAGCAAAGCCTTAAGATGTTGCATATTGTTTCTTTCTGGTCATTGAGTTTAGAAGTAAATTTAGAGTTAAGTGGTAGCAGAAAACATTAAAGTTCGAGTGAAGCGAGTGTTAATCAAAGGATATTAATTACTTCAAGCAGAAGATATAATCTGCGAAGAATTGAGATTTACATTTTAGAAAGCCTTTAAATCGTAGATATAGTTTGGCTTGAAGAGTATTAATAGCTTCATTTTTAACATATCATTGTTGGATATCAATGATGAAATTGCATATGGAATATTTGTAAAAAATGTTATAATGTATTTGCAAAATAATGCTGAATAGTAAATTATCACGAATTAATATAGTCAAGGAGAATTATAGTATGCATAAAGAAGGAATTGAATCTTGGAGAATAGTAGTGTCTAGTGATATATCATTAAATTTTATTCTTTTTACTGGTTGTTTATATGGATTAATAGATGTTGATAATATAAAAGGAAGAAATAGACTATGGCCTTCAAAACATTTTAATGATAAATTGACTAAACAATTACCGTTGTTAAAAAATCAATGGAGTGAATGGTTTAATACTATTGTTAAAGATAGAGGAGAAAAAGTTATTTTAAAACAAAAATTTGATTATAAGTATAATATGTTTAATCTACCTAATTTCTCTGACTTCCAATATTATGAATTGAGAGAATGTTGTAAAAATGCATGGAAACCTTTTATAGAATGGTGGGAAATGATTGGCGGAGGCAGAAATGCTCTTTCATATTTTGAAGGATTCGGCGATGAAAAAATCTATCAATATATTGGTGAATTTGAAAATAAAGTTCAAAGGAAAGTTAAACCATTTAATTTATATATAGATTTAGTATATACAGGAACATCTCAAATTATAGAAGCGAACAGTGAATATATCGTTATGATTCCAGTTAGACCAATATATTTTGATAAAGATTGGTGGATGAATAAGTTACAACAGGTAGGCTAAAATAAATAAAATCACTACATCATGTTCTTAATTTTAAAGGCGATAAACATTTAATAGGTTGTTGAATAACTATTTTTTACAAATAGTTATTCAACAAAATATTCTTAGAAATTATAGATTCCAAGGATATTTTCTAGTTTTTATTCCTTGCTGTTTTTTATTAAATTCATCTATTAAGTACGCTAATAAGACCCATTTTATATGACGTTCGTATCGGGCTTGCCCATAAAGCCTTGGGTTTTCTAAGTTATATAATCCCTTTAATACAGAGAATAATTGCTCTATTTTCAATCTGTTTTTATATAATTTTAATCCAATAGGAGATTAAAGAAATAAAGCATTTTCATATCGTTTATCAGCAAATGACTCAGTACTTTTAGCCTTACGCATATTTATATCAGTTAACAAATTAAATTCTAAGCTAGAAGCAATTTCAAACCACTCAACTGAATCATATGCTGCATCTGCAAGTATTAAAAATGGATTATAAATTTTAGCCTCATATAGTAAATCTGAGACTTGATTGTCATAAACATTAGCTGTTGTTAAATCAAAAACCAAAGGAATTATAATATCACTAACAGCTGCAATGCAGTGTAATTTATAACCTTTATAGTATCCAAGACGTGTACCCTTACCGGATTTAGCTTCGCTATCGTATTTTGAACTTCTTAAAGCAGTGCCATCTATTGCACACAGTCTAGTTTCAGGATTGATAAGTTCAACAAACATAGCATAAATACCATAATATATATGCTTCTCTAAAATTTTAGTTCTTAATGATAATGTAGAATAATCTGGCACTTGATTAAGTTGAATTATAGATTGAAACACAAAGTCTTGCTTTATACGGTATTCAAGTTCTCTTAAACTGAAAATACTACTTTTAACGCCATATAATATACATGCAACTATTTGTTCATCTGAATACTTGCGTGGTCGGCCTTTAGTACTTTGACTATTTGAATTTAATTTAGCAAATGCAATTTTAACAGCTTTAAAAATTTTATAGTGGTCATTTTCACTTTTAATATTTAATGATATAATCATATTTGAGTCATTCCTTATGTGATATTTTTAGGTTTTTCGCGAAATTATTATATCACAAAGGAATGACTTATTTGTTTTTTACAAATTTTGTTTATTCAACAACCTAATTTAAAATAAAATGTTTATCGCCTTTTTCTCAAGCTATCTTATGAGAATCATCATTAGAGCTATCAGTATCAATAGCTACTCCAAGTTTAGCTGATATTATGGTATTTAATTTATTAATCGATAAAGATAAGTTAGCAATTTGTTTTTCTAAGCGTATTAGCAAATATGCAGCAACAGCTATAGCGAAACCATTGTTAGCTACAAGATTAATTAAATCAGTCACTTCCATTACATCCACCTCCTCTTAATGGATATATGAATATACATAAACAATTTTATTGTGGGTAATAAAAATTATTATAAATAATAACTGCAGAATGATTATTGTTTTCCACCTTCATTGACTATGTAATTATAATAGTGAGCTATAGCTAAATCTACAATAGTGCTAACATAAGTATTTAACTCAGGATGTATACTCTTAAGTTCATTGATTTTTCTAACAGTAGAAGCTCTAAGCATATATGTCCTTTTAGTATCTAGTGATTCGCCATCAATAGGTGGAATCATGCCATTTACTATAGAAGTTTTTCTGTTATCTGTAAGGATTTTAGCATTAGATACATTATTGTCATTTGTAGAGTCTGTTTTATTATTAGATGAAATGCTGGAAGTAGCATTATTGGATTCTAAAGATGAATTATTTTTAGTATTAGTTACATTAATATTTTCTGCTGTTGTATCATCATCAAATGAAAAAGATGAAATACATTGACCAGGTATAGTTGATTCAGATGTAAAGCCAAGTATTTCTTCATTTTCACTAGGAGCAAAATCATTTTGTGGTGGTTCATTTTGTTTTCTCTTAACCATAAGTATTCTCCTTTACTAAATTTTATAGGAAACTCGACTCACATTTGTTAGTTTAGTAAGTTCGATTAACTAAATACAAGAGTTGGACTCTCACTTATGATATATGTAAAAATGGAGAATATTCTAATATGGTAATATTCTTTAACATATTTATTTTTTAGAATATTACCATAGAAGAATATATATTCTTAAGAATATGCTTGAAGAATGAGGGATGAAAGGATGCTAGTATAAAAAATAGTGTTTATTCTAATGTTATTTTAGATAATAAAACATATATCCATAATAGTAGCAGATAGATTTTTTGAAGCTACAAATAAATTATGGAGTGTGTTGTAATATGGTTAAGGATGAAATTAAAATTAAATCAGAAGAAGGAGAAATCTTTGATAAAAAGCAGATAGCTCTTGCTATTAGAAATTCTACTTTTAATGATGAGCTTAGGTGTTCTTTACTTGACGATGGGATATTAGATAAATGTGTAGGATGTAGCTTGAAATATATTTGTGATGGAATTGATGAAGTTGTTGATAGTTATGTTGATAAGACTACAGAGGTTATCAATAATTTTAGCTTTGAATAATGTAATACTTATATATAGATCTAGTTAAAATACAAGTCATTTATTCAAGTTTTTATAATAAAAATAACAGCTCCAAGGTAACCTTGGAGCTGTTAAGCGTTTGATGTTTTATAGTAAATAGAAATATTATTAAGGAGTTTTTTGAGAATATTTTTCTTTTTTACAATGGCAGTAGAATAGCACATGTTTTTTAAATGAGCATAATGTAGAACTGTATTATTCCTAAAGAATACAAAATCTATAAGCTCTTTTTCTTCTTCATTTAAATTTTTTAGAGCCAGTCTTAAATCTTCATAATCACACATTTCACATAATGAAACTTCAGGTGAAATTTCATGTGAAGGAATGTCTTTTTCAAAATTATCATGTAGACTTAGAGCATCATTACCTTCAGTAGATCTTCTGGTTTTAATTCTTTTGATTAAATCACTCATATTATTTTTAATTGCATTGGTGGCATAAGCAACAAATCTATGCTTCTCTAAATTGTACATATGAACAGATTTAAAAAGTGAATGGTAACATTCCTGGATAATGTCATGTTGTTTATATCCATCAATGAAAGTTCTTTTAGAAATATTGTAGATTAGAGGCCTAAATTCTGCTGCTAATTTTTCTTTTGCTGATTCATCATTATTTTTACATTTGGTAACTAAATCTTCAATATAATTAAAATCCATATAAACCTCCTTCTTCAATGAAGAGTTGTGAATTACACTAATAAATTTACATATATTGTGGTTGAAGTTAAATTAACCTTTACATATAGTATATATGGTTAAAAAACATATAACTTAGATGTAAATATAAAAAAATTAAAGATTGTAGAGGAGAGGTGTAAAATGAGTAATTTTATAATAGCTGTAGGTCATACTGCGAGTGGTAATATTGGATGTGGAGTTATTGATAGGTTGGATGAAAGTGAATGCACTAGGCAGATTGGAGATTTAGTAGCAGAGTATTTGCAGGAGAAAGGATATGGAGTTAATTTACTTAGAATTGATAAGAGCAACAGCTATAACTGTGAGGATTGTTTTATTAGGTCGAATCAAGCAAATGAGATAGCAGAAACAAAAGATATAAAACTTTATGTGGAGATTCATATTAATGCAGGAGAAGGAACTGGTCCAGAAGTATTAGTATTTGGAAAATCAGAAGTAGCTAATCAATATGCTGTGAAAGTATGTAATGAATTATCAAGTGCTTTGAATTTACCTAACAGGGGTGTGAAAACAAGAAATTTCATTGTTCTCAGTAAAACTGTAATGCCTGCAATACTAGTTGAATGTTTATTTGCTGATAGTTATGATGCAGAAGTTTATAATCCAGAAGTAATTGCAAAAGCTATTGTTAGTGGGTTAGTTGGAGCTGATGGTTCTAGTGATGGGGAATGGAAAATTGGGTGGAATCATAATGATGTTGGATGGTGGTATACAACTGATCCTATAAACAAATATTATTATACATCAGCTAACGGATGGAAGGAAATTGATGGGGATTGGTATATCTTCGATGATAATGGATATGCTTTGCAAGATTCCTGGTATTATGATGAAAATGATAAGGCTTGGTATTACTTAGATGATGAATGCAAGATGGTTAGAGGGAGCAAGGACAAGCCTTTGCGGAAATGTATTGATAGTGGGTGTTATGCTTTTGATGAGAATGGAAAGATGTATTGTGATTGTGTTACTCCTGATGGGTGGAAGGTTGATGAAAGTGGGGCTTTGGTTAAGTGATTTGATTTATATCATTAATGGTAAAATTATAATTGTATAAGAACAATATAAATGAATTATGAGGGTAGTGAGCATAAGGAAGTGAGTGCTGCTACCTTTAATTATATATAAAATTACATTATATTGTAGAAATGAACAATATTTATGATATTATTTTAAGTATAGATATTATTTAGAAATTAATGTGAAAATAAGAACAAATATATATAGTTTTGAATGAGGTATAAAATGTAGATAAATTATTAGAATGTAGGGGGGAAAATAATGTCTAACTTTGATTTCTTAAATAAAAAATGGATGAAATTAGCTAAGCTAGGTAAACAAGCAGAAAATTATTATCATACAGATAATAATGCGTCAATGCTTAAGATGCGTATGTTTGGAGAGCAAATAATTGATTATGTATTAGCAGCATATAAAGTTGAAGCTGATAGATTTGCAACTCAAGATGACAAAATAAAGCTTTTAAGGAATATAAATATAAATCAAGCTATTCCTGATTTGTTTGATATAGTAAGACGTTATGGAAATAAGGCAAATCATGGTATTTATGAAAATAAGGAATCAGCTAAAGAATGTTTAATAGCTATGTATAGGATATCTGCATGGTTTTATATAAAAGTAACTAAGGATACATCAATTAAGCCTTTAACGTACAAGATTCCTAAAGTATCTACAGTTAAAGCACCTGTGTATAATATTGAAGATTATTCTAAGGAAAAAGAAGATATTAAGGAAGCACATACTAAAGAAGTAAGTTCAGTTAAGGAAGAAAGAAAAGTAGCTATTGAAACTGAAGCGGACAAGGTTGTGCAAAAAGAAGTAGAAGAAACATTAGATCTTAATGAAGCAGAAACTAGAAAGAAGCTTATAGATATAATGCTTAATGATGCAGGTTGGGATATTAATAATAAGGAATTGGTAAAGCTTGAATTTCCTTTAGAAAATCACAAGGAATCAGGGAAAAAAGGTTATGCTGATTATGTGTTATTTGATAAAAAGGGAAATCCTATTGCAGTAGTAGAAGCAAAGAAAACATCTGTTGATCCTATTATAGGTCGTCAGCAGGCTGTTGAGTATGCAAATACAATTGAAAGAGATTATAAGGTGCGTCCTATTGTATTCTATACAAATGGATATGAAATATATATGTGGGATGATAAGTATAGTGAACCAAGGCAAATATGGGGATTCTATACATTAGAAGATTTAGATGAATTGTTTTTTAAACATAAATATATGAAGGATTTAAATAAGATTGAGATAGATAAAAACATAGCAGGTAGACCATATCAAATTGAAGGCATTAAAAGAGTATATGAGAAATATTCTAATGGATACAGAAAAGCTCTTCTTGTAATGGCTACTGGTACAGGTAAAACGAGAACTGTTATTGCTTTAACTAAAGGATTAATGGAAGCAAATTTTGCTAAGAGGGTTTTATTTTTAGCTGATAGAGATGAATTGGTTAAGCAAGCTAAAGAGGACAAGAATAGTTTTAAAACTTTTATGCCTGAGCAATTAGCTTGTAGATTTACAGGCAAAAATTCTGATAATAGGCAAGCTACTTTATATTTTGCAACATATCAAACTATGATTAATTATTATAGTAAATTCAGTGTGGGATTTTTTGATTTAATAATTTGTGATGAATCTCATAGAAGTGTATATAAGGTTTATAGAGATATTTTAGAATATTTTGATGCACATATTATAGGGCTTACTGCGACACCAATTGATTTTATTGAAAGAAATACCTTTGATTTATTTAATTGTGATGATGAAGATCCTACTTTTAATTTCCCAATTGATAAAGCATGGGAGCATGTACCACCATATCTTATTGAACCAAGAGTCTTTGATGCCAGCACTAACTTTTTAAGAAAAGGTATAAAGTATAATGAAATGACAGAAGATCAAAGGCAGAAAGTTGATGAAGAAGGATATGATGGTGAAGATATAGACTATAATAAAAATGATTTGGAGCAAAAGATAACCAATAAAGATACAAATAGATTTATATTAAAAAGTTTAATGGATAATGGTATAAAAGTAGGTGACCATATAGGAAAAACAATTATATTTGCTAAAAATAAAAAGCATGCAGATTTTTTAAACTCTTTATTTAATAATATGTATCCACAATATAAAGGAAAACTTTCAGATGTAATTTATTCTGATATTACAGAAAAAGCAATCCTTATTCAAAAATTTAAGGATGAAGATTTTCCTAGAATAGCTATTTCAGTTGATTTATTAGATACAGGAATAGACGTGCCTGAGATAGTTAACTTAGTATTTGCTAAGCCTATTTATTCTAAAGTTAAGTTCTGGCAGATGATAGGAAGAGGAACAAGAAGATGTGATAATTTATTTGGTGACGCAAAAGATAAAAATGAATTTGTTATATTTGATTGTTATAAAAACTTTGAGTTTTTTGATATGAATCCAAAAGGATTTGTGCCAAAACCACAAAAAACATCTTTGCAGGTTAGATTTGAATTGATGTGCAAGCTGTTAGAAGAATATAAGAAAGCAAAGGAAGAAGTTATATATAAAGACTTTGCAGAAAAGCTTAAAGCAGATATAAATGAACTGCCAGAGAAAAGTATTGAAATTAAGAAGAACAGAAAGAAAATTGAGCAAGTTAAAAAAGAGGAATATTGGAATCACTTAAGTGAAGATTTTATTAAAAAAATAAAACTAGAAATAGCTCCATTAATTCAGTGGATTGAAGCAAAGGATAATTCAGATGCTTTAACTTTTGATAATTCAATTTATAGAATTCTTTATTATAATGTTATAGATGATAAGGACGCATTAGTTAGAGAGATTAATGGTGTAATGGAGAAGCTGTCCAAGCTTAAATTAAATTTAAATTGGTTTGATGAAAAAAGAGAATTAGTTAAATCATTGTTACAGCCTTCAGGATGGGAAGAATTAAGCTTTGAAAGATTAGAGCAAATTAGATTAGATTTAAGAAACCTAATGAAACATAAAGGGACAATAGCTAGCCATTTTGTAGTATTCGATATTAAGGATACTGGTGGAGTAATAAAAGAAATAAGTGCAGGTTCAGTTCTTTATGGAGCAAATATGGAGCCTTATGATAAAAGAGTAAAAGGAGCCATTGAAGATAGATTAAACAATCAGATAGTAATTTATAAAATTAGAAAAGGTGAAAAACTTACTGAAGCTGAAATTGAAAATATCTATTCAATATTTGGAGAAGATTTTGTTTATAGCGTAGATGAATTATCAAGCAAAACTGATATCGATAAAGAGGATATAGTTGGTATTATTAGAAAATTTGTTGGAGTAGATGAAGAGGAATTAAATAAAAGGTTTGAAGTATTTATTCAAAACCATCATAATAAGATGAATGCTACTCAAATTAAGACTTTAGAAATAATAAAGAACGATATTGCAAAGAATAAAGGAATATCATTTGCAGCTTTATTTGCAGCACCATATACTTCATTTAATCCAAATGGGGTAGATGGAATATTTGGAAGAATGGCGGATGAAGTTTTTGATTTGATAGCACCATTTAAAGCAACATATACATCTTAATTAAGAAGGGAACTAAAGAAATGTTAAGTACAGATATAAAAAGTAAAATTGATAAACTATGGAATAACTTTTGGTCAGGGGGGATTTCTAATCCTTTAACTGTAATAGAACAAATATCATATCTTTTATTTATAAAGAGATTAGATGATATAGATAATGCTAAGGAAAAAAGAGCAAATAGAATGGGAAAACCATATAAATCCCTTTTCTTAGAGTTAAGTGAAAAGCAGAAAGCTGAAAATAAGGATTCAGAGGAATCTAGTTTTAACTTAGAATTATTAAAGTGGAGTCAGTTTAAGCATTTAGATGTTGAAAAAATGTTTGATGTAGTATCTCAAAAGGTATTTCCATTTATAAAAGCAATGGGAGGAGAAGCATCTAGCTTTACAGCTGAAATGAAGGATGCAGTATTTATGGTGCCAAAGCCATCTTTACTTCAAGAATCTGTTAGACTTATTGATGGAATAAATATGGATGATTCAGATACTAAAGGAGATTTATATGAATACCTATTATCTAAACTTGCAACATCAGGGGTAAATGGTCAGTTTAGAACACCTAGACACATAATAAGAATGATGGTTGAATTAATGGATCCATCAAGTGATGATATAATATGTGATCCAGCTTGTGGTACAGCAGGATTTCCAATTAACTGCTTAGAATATGTTTTGGAAAAATACACAAGACCAGAAAGTGTATTTACAGATGAAGAAGGAAATCTTCATAATAGGATTGGAGACATGATGAGTAATGAAGAATGGGAGCATTTTAGAACAAGTATGTTCTATGGATTTGATTTTGATCCATCAATGGTAAGAATAGCTTCAATGAACTTAATGTTACATAGTATAGATAATCCTAATGTTAGACAAATGGATACTATGTCAAAAATGTATGAAGAAGAAAATAAATACACTTTAGTATTGGCAAATCCTCCATTTAAAGGAAGCATAGATGAAGGTGACATAAATCCTACATTATCTAAAGGAGCCAAAACTACAAAAACAGAATTACTATATATGAAACTTATAAATAGAATATTAGATTTAGGTGGAAGATGTGCAGTTATAGTACCAGATGGAGTTTTATTTGGCTCAACAAAAGCACATAAGGAAATAAGAAAGACTTTAGTAGAAGAAAATGCATTAGAAGGTATAATATCAATGCCTTCAGGAGTATTTAAGCCATATGCAGGAGTATCGACAGCTATTCTTATGTTTACTAAGGGTGGAGAAACAAATAAAGTATGGTTCTATGATATGCAAAGTGATGGATATTCACTAGATGATAAGAGAAACAAACTTGATAATGATGGAGATATTTCAGATATAATTGAAAAATGGAGAGCTATAAAAAAGGATAATACTTTAGAACCAGGTAAAGAAGATAAGTGGTTCTGGGTTGATAAAGAAGAAATAGTGGGTAATGATTATGATCTTTCTATAAATAAGTATAAGGTAATTGAGTATGAAGAAGTTGTTTATGAAAAGCCAGAGGTTATATTGGGGAAGATTGAAGAGTTAGAAAAGTCAATTTTAGAGGATATAGCTGAGTTAAGGGGAATGGTGAAGTAATATGAAGAATATTGAGTTACCAAAAGATTGGAAAATGGATACACTTGATAATGCAACATCTATAATTAGAAATGGAGCAAATATAAAACAAGGAGAAGATGGAGGATATCCAATTACTAGAATAGAGACAATATCTAATTCATTTATAGATATAAATAAATTTGGATATGCTGGTATAGAAGAACTAGGAAAATATAAAGATTACCTATTGCAACAAGGAGATATACTAATGTCTCATATAAATAGTGAGAAACATTTAGGTAAGGTAGCTATTTATGAAAATTGTAATATAGAAATTATACATGGTATGAATTTATTATGTATTAGATTTAATAATGAGATTATTTTATCAAAGTATGCATACTATTTTTTAAATACTAAAAGGTTTAAAATTCAATTACCTAGGATAACGAAAAAATCTGTTAATCAAGCAAGCTTTTCAATAAATGACTTAAAGAATCTTAAAATAATAATTCCACCATTAGAGATTCAAAAGAAAATAATTAATGTTTTAGAAAAGTCTGAAAAGGCTTTAGAAAAGAGAATGGAATCTATTAAGCTATTAGATGAATTAGTCAAATCGAGATTTATCGAGATGTTTGGCGATCCGATTAGAAATCCAATGAATTTGCTTAAAGCTGAATTAGGAAAGGTTGGAGAGTGGAAGACGGGAGGGACACCTTCACGTTCTAATAATGAGTATTATAATGGAAATATTCCATGGTTATCATCAGGTGAATTAAATAATATGTATTGTTTTAAGAGCGTTGAAATGATAACAGAATTAGCAATAAAAGAGTCTTCAGCAAAAATTATAGAAAAAGGAAGTTTGCTATTAGGAATGTATGATACAGCAGCACTAAAGTCTACAATTAACATGATAGAATGCAGCTGTAATCAAGCAATTGCTTATTCCAAATTAGATGAGAAGTTAGTAAATACGATTTATGTATATTATTGTATTCAGATAGGAAAAGATTTTTATAAAAGCCAGCAACGAGGTGTGAGGCAGAAAAATTTAAATCTATCAATGATTAAAGGTTTAGAAATATTGATGCCAGACTTGAAGCGCCAAAATCAATTTGCTGACTTCATTAATCAAGTCGACAAATTGAAATTTGAAATGCAAAAGAGTTTAGAGGAAATGGAGAATAACTTCAATTCATTAATGCAAAGAGCTTTTAAAGGAGAATTGTTCAATTAAATAAACAGATATGGAATAACAAGGTAAGTAATTGGCAATATACCATAATAAATTAAAGATTAGGAGTTGAGAATTATGGTAGGAAAGCTAATTAATGAAATTGAACAAGAAATATCGAATATACTTAACAATATTCAGATGGAAGAGCTACATAAGGTGCTAGTAAATAGTTTAGGTAGATTAGAAAGTAATAAAGAAAAACTATATTCAGAAAAAGAAATGGATTATTTAAGCATATTTATTTGTGCAAAGCAAGTTGAAGGTTGTTCAGAGAAGTCTATAAAATATTATAAATCAACTATAGAAAATATGTTAAAGATAATAGAGAAGAATATAAAATATATTACAACTGAGGATTTACGAGAATATTTAGCTGATTATCAGAAGAAAAGTTTATGTAGTAAAGTAAATCTTGATAATATTAGACGGATTCTTTCAAGTTTTTTTTCATGGCTTGAAGATGAGAACTATATATTGAAAAATCCAGTAAGGCGTATTCATAAAATTAAAACTGGTAAAGCAGTAAAAGAAACATATAGTGATGAAAATTTAGAAATATTACGTGATAACTGTAAAGAACTTCGTGATTTAGCAATTATAGATTTATTAAATTCTACAGGAATGCGTGTTGGTGAGCTTGTAAAACTTAATATTCATGATATAGATTTTAATGAAAGAGAATGTGTTGTTTTTGGTAAAGGTGACAAGGAACGCAAGGTTTATTTTGATGCAAGAACCAAAATTCATTTACAAAACTATCTGAATAGTAGAAAAGATAATAATAAAGCATTATTTGTTTCTTTGATAAAACCATATAATAGATTGCAGATTAGTGGCGTTGAAATTAGGATGAGGAAACTTGGAAGAAAACTTAAGATTAATAAGGTACATCCACATAAGTTTAGAAGAACATTAGCAACAAGAGCTATTGATAAGGGGATGCCTATAGAGCAGGTACAAAGGCTTTTAGGACATCAAAAAATAGATACAACATTGCAATATGCAATGGTAAATCAGAATAATGTTAAGATTTCACATAGAAAGTATATTGGATAGTGTGGTGGATAAACTTTAGATTGGAGAGTCAAATCGAGATTTATCGAGATGTTTGGCGATCCCGCTTTAAATCCAAAAGGATGGGAAAAAGGAAAGATAGCAGATATTGTTATAAAAACTCAATATGGAACAGGTAGTAAAGCTGATGAGAAAAATGGTGAGTTTAAAGTTTTACGTATGAACAATATTACTTATAATGGTCAATGGGATTTTAGTAGTATGAAATATGTTGACCTAGATGAAAAAGAGCAAGAAAAATATTTAGTTTATAAAGGTGAAGTTCTATTTAATAGAACTAATAGTAAAGAGTTGGTTGGAAAGACAGCAGTTTATAAAGAAGAGGAGCCTATGGCTTATGCAGGATATTTGGTTAAAGCTATTCCAAATGAAAGGGCGAATGGAGAATTTATTTCTACATATATGAACTCGAAGTATATTAAATCAAGGTTACTAAATATGGCTAAAAATATTGTTGGTATGGCTAATATAAATGCTGAAGAATTTAAAAAGATAGATGTTTATATACCTCCAATAGAACTTCAAAATCAATTTGCAGACTTCGTTAAACAAGTCGACAAATTGAAATTTGAGATGCAAAACAGTTTGTAAGAAATGGAAATTAACTTTAATTCATTAATTCAGATAGTATTTAAAGGGAAATTATTCAAGTAGTAATTAAAAGTATAGTAAGCAAATTGGGAAAATATAAAAATAAATTCATTATAGGAAGAAAATTACATTTATATGATATAATAGAAATATAATTTATATGGAGAAGAAATTAGGAGTACGTAATGGATAACAAAGGTTTTGAAGATATAGAAGATTTTTATTCAGCATATAATGCTAGATTTAAAGAATATCGCCAGATAGAGAGTTTAAATCCTATTCCTAAAATACTAATAATGCATTGGGGCGGAGTAGTAATTGAAACATATGTAAAATTTTTATTAGTAAGAAATAAAGGTGCTGAAAAAGAACGTGCTAAGTTTTGGTATACATTAGAAAAATTTAACTATATAATGAGTCAAGGAAATTTATCAAAAGGAGAGTATCCTACATATAAGTGTGCTGACAATCCTCAGCATAACATTGGAGCTGGTATAAAACAAATTGATATATTGAATAATTTACTAACAGATGATAATAAAATCAAGAAGGCAATAAACAGTGTTACATATCCATTAGGCATAGAAAGCAAGAATGGTTTTATAGATTTAAGATATGTATCACCAAATCAAATTACTAATTTAGATGAATTATTTGATAAATGGAATGAAAGCTTTAAGCGTTTATTAAAATGGCTTATGGCTAATACTAGGAATATAGAGGTGAGTTAGATGCGTAAAATAGACGTAAGACAAGAACTTCAAAATATATTGGAAAAACAGTTTGTACAAGATAAAGAAAAAGAATGGATAAGCGTAGAGAAAATTAATATAAATAGAGTGGACATTACAATTGTTTCAGAAAAAGATGAAAGCATAAATGAAATACAAAAACGGATTGAGAGTTTGATAGAAGAATTCAATATAAATCTAGAGAATTATGAAAAAATACATTTAGGTTTTTTGAATGTTTATACTGTAGAAGAGGCTGAATTTATCGGGATAGAAAAACCTAAGAAAAGAAAAACAACCATAGCAAGTTTCGGTACAATTATAGATGAAAATGAAAATAATATAATTAATTCTAAAAAAGAAAATAAGCATTGTAAAGTGATATCATTCTATTCATATAAGGGCGGAGTTGGAAGAACTATTGCCTTAATGCAAACAGCAAATTTATTGGCATTAAAAGGAAAGAAGATAGCGTTAATAGATTTGGATATTGAAGCGCCAAGTTTTAATGAAATATTTAGTGAGAGCATTCAATCAGATAAAGGTTTAATGAATTATTTATATAGTAAGTTATATAATCTAGATAAAATAGAGGTATCGTCAATAGTGTCAAAATTACCGCTAAATGCTTCAGGAGATGTTTATATAGTTCCAACTGGTAACATAAATAAGAAGTACGTAAAAATGTTAGAGGCGCTTAAGGAAAAGAGAATATCTGAAAATAAATATATTGAAGAATTGGTAGATGAATTATATAAAAATTATAATATAGACTATGTGCTAATTGACTCAAGAACTGGAATAAACAATTGGGGTGCATTGGCAATTGGTGAAATAGCTGATGAAGTAATGTTGTTTGCTTATCCAAATGAGGAAAATGTAAAAGGAATTAATCTCATTTTAGATATGATTCAAGATAGAAAAAAATGTACAGTAGTTTTTTCAAGAATAGCTGATACAGATGAAGGAATAAGGAAAGCAAAAGAACTATTTAATAAGATTGATATAGAACAAGAATTTATGGGGATTGAGTATGATTCTTCAATTGCAGTAAGCTCTAAATATCCTATAGAAAATAAATTAAACAAGTTTAACTGCATAAGCGATTTTATTTTAGAAGATGAAATAAATAGATCTAATAGTAAATGGATAAATAATAATAAAGAAACTGTTGATAAAATTTTAGTATGTTTATCAGAAGGTAAAAATTTTAATAATATAATTACAAATGATGAAAAGAAATTTAAGGAGAAAAGCAACTTCATAGTCGTAAAAAATAATAAAATTAAACTTGAAGAATTAATTAATAATGAAGAAGAAAAAATCATTAGGGTTAATTTTGTTAATGAAAAGATTGGAGTATATAAAAATACATGTACATTTGTTGCGGATATATTAGCAAATGTTTTATTTAGTTATGAAAATAACATAGATAATGACGATGGAATTATTCCTAATAAACAATTGGAATACTATTTAAGTAGTTTAAAGGAAGGTCTAAAAGATGATAATGCTGAAAGTTTAGAACATGTAATTAGAAATTTTTCAGTTAAATTAGAACAAATAAAACAAGTAAAGGAAAACCTATACTTTGTATTAGATATAGATGAGTTAATGAATTATGTGAAAAAGAAAATGAAATTCGATTATTTTAAATTAATACTAGAAACTATTAGATTTTTAAATGGATTAAAAGATGTTCAATTTAAAATAATACTTGATGAAGGTCAGTATAAACAGTATGAAGAAGAATTATTAAAAGAAGTAAAAGCGAATTTATTAAATTTATCATGGAATTTTATTAATGGGGAAATATTAATCAATAATATCAAACAAATTCTTGATGAAACATCAATTTATGTTTATGAAAATATTAATGGGAAATTTGATATTTTTAAGTTATCTAAAGATATGATTACTGATATGTTTAGTTTAAATAATAGATATGATACTAATTTAATATATTGTAAGAGAATTGATTCAACTAAGTATTCTAAAGAATTTGCAAATTGGTTAAGTGAAAAAATGCATGAAAAAGAGAAATTGAGTAAAAAAGATATTTTAGATGTAATTAAAGAAACAGCTAAAATAGAAATTGAAGCTAATAGAAAAGATAAAACTAGCATTTTAACTTTTGAAAGTTTTAATGAAGTTATGGAAAAGTGATCAGAAATTTAATATGTTTTATGTATCTATTAAGACTATGACTAATTCATCATTAAGAGATAGATTTAAGAGCGTGGAAAATAATTATTTTACAGCATATACAACGGAAGCTGATCTTATAAAAGATTATGATCCAGATCCAGATCCAGATAATTCTGTTAAGGATTGATATTACTTAACTTAATAAATGGGTGGAAGAATGAAAAGTTCCACCATTCTTCCGCCCATCAGTAAAATATGATATATTATTTAAAAATACAATATGTAAAGATATGATATTTTTAAAGTGAGGTTTGAAGTAATTTCAATGATGAATAGATACAATAAAATATACTAAGTTAGAATTAAGTATTTTTGGGACAGTAGATAGTTTTGTGTAAAAAACAAAACTATCTACTGTTTTTTTACATAATCAGTTGGTAGTTTTGGAATAATATACATAAAGAATAAAGGAGGAATATGTATGTCAAAACCAATTGATGATGACTTTGATTACAAAGCTGAGGTAAAGAAATGTAAGACTATCGATGATGTCATGGGTAAAAATGGTTTAATTCAAAGATTAGTTAAAGATGTGTTAGAAAATATTTTAGAAGGTGAAATGGAAGAACACCTTGGAAGAAATAAATATCAAAGAGCAGAAACTAATGATTCTACAAAAAAGAATTATCGAAATGGATATAGTACCAAAAATCTTAGAAGTTCCTTCGGTGACGTCGATTTAGACGTACCAAGAGATAGGAATGCTGAATTTGAGCCACAAATTATAAAGAAATACGAAACTGTGTGTACAGAATTAGATAAAAAGGTGATTTCTCTTTACGCAAAAGGAATGACCACAAGTGATATTCAAGCAGAAATAGAGGACTTATATGGAATAACAATATCACCTTCTATGGTATCTAGAATTACAGATAAAGTTATGGAAAGTGCTGTTGAGTGGCAAAATAGATCACTAGATAAAGTTTATCCAATAGTGTATTTGGATGCTATGTATTTCAAGGTGCGAAGCAATGGAAAGATTATGAATAAAGCTGTTTATATATGCTTAGGATACAACATGCAAGGATACAAAGAAATTTTAGGAAGTTGGGTAGATGAAGCTGAGGGTGCTAAGTTTTGGTTAAAGATATGCACTGATCTTAAAAATAGAGGCGTACGAGAAATCCTTATAGCATGTATGGACGGATTAAAGGGGTTACCAGAAGCCATTAAAACTGTATTTCCATCAGTTAACATTCAAACATGTATTGTTCACCAAATAAGAAACTCAGTTAAGTATATAGCATCAAAAGATAAGAAAGAATTTATTAAAGATTTAAAATGTGTTTATAAGGCTTCAACTGAGGAACTTGCGCTAGCGCAGCTCGATAATTTAAAGGATAAGTGGGGAGATAAATATGCTATTGTAATAGATTCGTGGTATAACAATTGGAGTCACCTATCAACATTCTTCACTTTCTCTCCTGAAATAAGAAAAATGATATATACAACTAATACGCTTGAAGGATTTAACAGACAAATACGTAAGTATACTAAATCAAGAACTGTATTTCCAACCGATGAATCTTTAAGTAAATGTGTTTATCTAGCTACTATGGAAATTATAGAAAAGTGGACTCAACCAACACCAAATTGGGGTCGTACTTTAGCAGAATTATCAATAGTATTTGAAGAACAATTAAATGATGAATTAGCTTAATAGCTTGTACTTTTTGCTAAACTTTATGTATAATATCTGATTTTTCACTAATACTATAAATGGATATAAAACATATTTTTAGCATTTACTAAAAATAAAAAAATATTACTGGACCATAAAATTTCCAGTAATATTTAAATAACAAATATACTAATAACACAAAATTATCTAGAGTCCCGTATTTTTCTTCAACACACACCTCACGTTGAAACTATTATTTAGTTTAATTGCATTTTATGAGATTAAGATTTAGTCCCTTATTTTCATTAAGTGCATTTCTCTCATGAACTTTTAAAGTTAAAAATCGATAAAATAAAATTGATAGTTCGTTCAAATCTTCTTCAGTAAGATGATTAGTTTCATTTAATGGATATAAGGATAATATAAATTTAAAATAATCATGTGGGTTCATATTTATTGTTTTCCATTTAAATAAGTCTAAAAAATATTTATTATATAATTCAGCAATTTCTAATTCTAAGTTATTGGTATTTTCTTTTTCTTCATTAATAGTATCTAATTCAATTAAAGAAGTTTTTTCAGTATTATTAGTATACAATAAATCAGTAGTTAATATATTTAAATTCTTAGCTATTGTAATCAAAATTGTTATTGTTGGGTTTCGTTTATTCTTCTCATAATTATAGATAGCATTTCTAGATAAATTGCATTTTTTAGCTAATTCCTCTTGAGATAAATTTAATTTATTCCTATAAAATTTGATTTTTTCACCTAGTGTCATTTATTTCACCTCTAGAATAATTTTAATAATATTAAGTAGTTATGTAAACCTTAGGAATATAAATAATGAGATAATAGCTTGGTATATTATGTTTATTATTATATGTGTATTATGTAAGAGAGGATTCCACAAGTCTTTTCTTAAGAAAAAAATTATAACAGGTTAAAGATATATATAATTGAAGCAATAATTTAAATATAATATAGAAACAAGTTAAAAAAATAATAGATTTGTCTATAATTTATATATGAAATAAAATAATTAAGTAAATTTGCTGATATAAAGTATATGAACTGTTAGTAAATATAATATTAGTATATAATTTAATTACATACATGGTTATATATGAATATTGAGGGCAAGTTTAAATATAAATAGAAGATTTTAAAATATAAAGAAGGTGATAAATACAATGACAGATATAGAATTATTAGATATATTAAAAATTGGTGAAACTGTTGATGTAGAATGTAAAGAGGGAGAAAATAAAGTTCCTAATTCTTTATGGGAAAGTTACTCTGCTATGGCGAATACAAATGGTGGGATAATTATTTTAGGAATAAAAGAGAATAAAGGAAAAGGTACATTCGAAGTTCAAGGTGTTAAGAATATTGATAAAAGAATACAAGATTTTTGGAATACTATAAATGGAAATAAAGTTAATCGAAATTTATTAAGAGATGAAGATGTACAAAAATTAACTATTGAAGGAATGGATGTTCTAATAATAAATGTTCCAAGAGCTAATTATAAAGAGAAACCAATATATCTAAATGAAAATCCATATAAAGGAACTTATAAGCGTAATGCAGAGGGTGATTATAAATCTACTGAAGAAGAAGTTAATGCTATGATAAGAGATGCATCAGAGGAAGGTAATGACGGAGTAATACTTGAAGATTATACGATAAAAGATTTAGATGAAGATACGATAAAGAAATATAGAAATAGGTTTAGTTCTAGAGAACCAGATCATCCTTGGAATGCACTTGATAATGAAGAATTTATCGAAATGTTAGGTGGAATAAAGGAAGATAGGAGAAGAAAAATTAAAGGCGTAACAGTAGCAGGATTGCTTATGTTTGGAAAAGGCCTTTATATTAGAGATTTATTTGCAAAGATAAATTTTGATTTTAGAGAAGAAATTGATGTAAATTCTAATCAAAGATGGTCTGATAGATTTACTATAGATGGAACATGGGAAAATAATCTTTATAATTTTTATTTTACAGTAATAAATAAATTGACAAGCAATGTAAAAGTACCATTTAAATTAGAAAATTTAGAGCGTAAGGATGATACTTTAGTTCATCAAGCAATAAGAGAAGCATTTGTAAATCAGATAATACATGCTGATTTCAATATACAGGGAACATTAAAGATTATAAAAACTAAGGATAGTTTGGAATTTACTAATCCAGGAAGCTTAAAGATAGATTTAGAAAGTATATTTAAAGGTGGTAATTCTAAAAGTAGAAATCCTAGAATTCAAAAGATGTTTTCTCTAATAGGATTAGGTGAAGGTGCAGGATCTGGATTTCCTAAAATTTTATCTGCATGGAATGAACAAAATTGGAGAACTCCAGAATTAAAGGAAGAAACCAATTTAAGTCAAGTTTCTTTGAAGCTATGGATGATATCTATGCTGCCAGAAGAATGTTTGGAATCATTAAAAAGCATATTTGGAAAAGCATTTAATTCATTTAATAAAGATGAGGTATTAATCCTTGCAACATCATACTTAGAAGGCAGTGTAAATAATGCACGTATTCAATTAATGATAGATAAGCATTCATATGATATAACAGGAATATTACATGATTTAGTAGAAAAGGAAACTCTAATAGTAGATGGTTATGGAAGAGGAAAAGTATATTATTTAAATGAGGAATATAATTCGAATGATGAGTGTAATAGAATACTAGTTAAAGATAAACCTCAAAATAATGATGAAATAAATATTTTAGAATATATAAAAGCAAATGGCAGCATTAGTAATAAAGAATGTAGAGAAAATTTTAATATTGGAAAAACAAAAGCATTTGGATTACTTAAAAGCTTAGAAGAGTCAGGGAAAATTAAAAAAGCTGGTAAAGGATCACTAACTAGATATGTATTAATGGATTAAAATTAACCGTTCGCTAACCGTTCGCTAACCGTTCGCTAACCGTTCGTTATATCGAACTATTAATTAATTGATTGAACGGGTGATTATTAAAGTTAATTGAGAATTTTAATTTCATTATTGAATATAATTTACGAGGAAGTTATATAAAAATGGAGTTTAATTTTGCCCCTTTTTTGCCCCTTATATATTAGTATTAAGTAATAATATTAAGGATTATGGAACAAATTAGGATACGTATTTAAGCCATTCAGCACTATTTAATAGCATAAAATACCAATTTTGGCGTTTCCAGAAGTCGTGAGTTCGAATCTCACTAAGTGCACCATAATTATTAATACCAACACTTTAGCATTTCGATAAAGTGTTGGTATTTTCTTTTTGATACCTTAATTACGTTCATATAGAAACATATATGAGGAGCTGATGATAAAATGGGCGAAAATAAAATACTTTATCAAATTGGAGAAGTATCTAAAATATGCAATATTCCAATAAAAACACTGCGATATTATGATGAAATAAAATTATTAATATAAAAGAAAGTGAAAAGGAAAAACATAAGGATTTTAAAATTGAGATAAAAGAAATACCTATTTCTTATGTTGCATATATTAGAAGCAAAGGACCTTGTACTATTGAAGAATTTACAGTTAGATACTGTAAATTGATTTCATTAGTGGAAAAAAGTAATTTACATATTACAAAGAATGCTATGGCAATATATTATGACAATTGTATCGACTTTGAAGAAAAAGAAAAGTATGAGTACGATATTGAAGTTTGTATATCTGTATCTGAAGAAAAAGAAATAGATGGGATGGTTAATTTGGAGGATTTAAAGCACTAACAGCTATACACTATGGAAGTTATGATAACATGATAGATACTTATAGAAATATGTTTGAATATGCTTTTGAAAATGGACATGAAATTTGTGGTGAGCCTATAGATAATTATCTTGTGGATATAATAAATACTTCTAACCCTGAAAATTATGTTACAGAGCTTATAGTTCCTATAAAATAATTAATAAAAATGTGTAAGTATATGCATGTAATATTTATTTTTATGTGTCTAAATTTTCTAGTAATAAGTATTGACTCTCTAGTTACTGGATGCATTATTCTTTCAAGTATGAAGTTTGAAAGAGGTGTATGTTAATAAGCGAAGAAAGTATGAAAATTAGTGAAAATTACATTGAAAATGAAAAAATAGGCAAGCTTATTATGAAGTTCTCAATTCCTTGTGTCATTGCGATGGTAGTCAATGCTCTTTATAGTACTGTTGATCAGATTTTTATTGGTCATGGGATGGGTTATATTGGAAATGCAGCTACGAATGTAACTTTTCCATTTGTAGTTTTAGCATTGGGCTTTTCGCTGCTTTTAGGAGATGGCGCTGCAGCTTTCTATAGTATAAAATTAGGAGAAAAAAACAAAGAATATGGTGCTATGGCAATAGGTAATGCAATTGTTTTGTTGGTGATTTTAGGTTTGATATTTTTAGCAGTTGGATATATTTTTATGGACAAATTACTCTGGAGTTTTGGAGCTACAAGTAATAACGTTTCTATAGCACTGGATTATATGAGAATAATCTTAATAGGACTTCCTTTTATGATATTGGCAGCAGGTTTAAACTCAATAATACGTGCAGATGGAAGTCCAGAGTATTCTATGTTGGCTATGATAATTGGAGCGGTTATAAATATTATTTTAAATCCTATATTTATATTTCTTTTTGCTATGGGCGTTAAAGGTTCTGCGTTAGCAACAGTAATAGGACAAATTTTATCGTGTATAATTTCTCTAATGTATTTTAAGAGGTTTAAAAATATCAGGTTTAAAAGAGAATATTTAAAACTTGATATAAATGTAAGTAAGGAAATAATGCTTTTGGGAGCATCTAGTTTAATTACTCAATTAGCAGTAACAGTAATAATAATAGTAAGTAATAATATGCTTAAGGATTATGGTGCACAATCAATTTATGGTAGTGATATTCCTATATCAGCAGTTGGTATTGTAATGAAGGTTAATGAAATTTTATTAGGAGTTGTTATAGGTATAGCTATAGGTGGTCAGCCGATTATTGGATATAATTATGGTGCCAAAAACTTTACTCGCGTAAAAGATACATATTTTATGCTTATAAAAGTAGCAACAATTGTATCTATAATAGGATTTATAATATTTCAATTTTTTCCTCAAAGCATAATAAATTTATTCGGCCAAAATGATTTACTATATAATGAATTTTCGTTAAAATCATTTAAGATCTTTTTAAGACTTTGTATGTTTATAGGTTTTGAACTTACAACATGTATTTTTTTTCAGGCTATAGGGCATCCAATAAAAGCAATTATACTTACATTATGTAAGCAAACTTTATTTATAGTTCCACTTATGATAATTTTACCTAAATTTCTTGGAGTTTTAGGAGTTCTATATGCAGGACCATGTGCAGAAATGTTATCAGTCATAGTAGCTATTATATTTATTACACTAGAACTAAGAAAGATGAATAAATATGTGGGGATATTATGAGTAATAAGCTTAGAGAATTTATAATAAAGCACATGAAAGAAAATAACAAGTCTAAAATGTAATGATTATTTTTCATCAGGCAAGGAAGTGGATTTGTTTCATAGAAGGATATTAGAAGAATATGTTTTCTTGATTGGTGAAAAATGAGATTTAAAGATGAAATTATTATTTTTTGAATGCGCCTAAACAGAAGCATAAGTTATAAAGTTGAAGACGATATGATTATTATAAAATGTAAAATTACGTGAATATGCAAAAGTGAAAAAAGCCTATAAAACCAACGAATCTAACCAGTGAAATTCAGAATTGTGTAAAAACGGCATGGCTATTATAGTTCATGAAAATTGAATGGCTGGATATAATTACTATTGTATGGTGTTTGTATGGTATTCATATCATTATTTTCTTATATGTTTTTATTTAAAGATGTATTATAATATAATAGTTTATCTGTATGGCGTTTATATGGTAAGATAGGTAAATTGACTCATGAGAATTGCATATGCAATCAATACAATATATACAATATATACAAGAAACATGAGTTGCTTATTTTTGGGAGTGTATATTTAAGTAACTTTAGTAAATAATTTATATTTAAGAATCCATCTTAGTATTATTTTATGAAATTAATATAGCTTATTTATATTAATACTATATTTATATAAAAGTTAGAATCTATTGTTTATTATAAAAAATAACATTTACATAATATCAAATTAGAAATAAAAGTGCGAAATGATTAACGAAATAATAAACTGATATTATGTTTGTTGACAAACATAATTAAATATTATACAATTACAAACGTTGCAGCAGTAGTTTGCAGTATGCGTTTTTAGCTCAGCTGGATAGAGCAACGCCCTTCTAAGGCGTGGGCCAGGGGTTCGAATCCCTTAAAACGCACCATTGATGGTGAACGTAGTTCAGTTGGTAGAGCGCCAGTTTGTGGCACTGGTTGTCGTGGGTTCGAGTCCCATCGTTCACCCCATTTTGGGATGTCGCCAAGCGGTAAGGCAATGGACTTTGACTCCATTATGCGTAGGTTCGAATCCTGCCATCCCAGCCATTTGGTTTACTAGCTCAGTCGGTAGAGCACATGACTTTTAATCATGGTGTCCCGGGTTCGATTCCCGGGTAAGCCACCAATTTAAATGGATTAGTTAAAGAACAGCTATAAATAGCTGTTCTTTTTTATTTGAATAAATAAAATGCTTATGATTTGCAATTTATGTAGATCATAAGCATTTTGTTTTATAACACATTTTTTAAAGCAAATTTTACAAGTGATATTTAACTAAAAGTTATGTATTATTTGTGGGATTATATTAAATACTAGTAATAGACTATAGTGATAATGTATATCAAATAATGCACTTTCTAAATTAAATTAGAAATATATTTGAAAGCAGCAACATAGCCAATAAACTACAAAGGAGAAAAAATATGAGAAGAAAAATTTCGTTCAATATAACAGCAATTGTTTTATGCATATTTCAAATTATGAATTGTAAACTTGTTTATGGTTATGAATATAGTAAAATAAATAATTTAAGTAATATACAAAATGAAAATATGGAGGAAGTGCGACTACAGGATGATTTTTATTATGCAGTAAATAAAGACTGGTTGTCTAATGTAAAACTTAGTGAAGGATATGTGTCCTATGGTACATTTGAAGAATTATGTGGGAAAGTTAATGGAAACATAAATAGTATAATTTTAGATATTGAAAAAAATAAAAAGATATATGATAAAAATAGTGAAGAAATAAAAGTTCTTAATTTATATAATAATTATTTAAACATTAAGGCACGTAATAAAGCAGGAATACAACCTATAAAGAAATATATGAAACAAATTGATGACATTAAGGATATAGATGATTTTAAAAACATATTATATGATGAAGAATTTTCATATTTTCAATCATTAATTAATTTAGGTGTTGGAGCAGATTATAAGGATAGTACAAATAATGTATTATACATAGGGCGTAGCAATATTGGTTTAGGAAATTCATTGTATTATAAAAATAATAATGAAAAAAGTAATAAGATAAAAAAAGCATATATAGATTATCTTACTAAACTAAATATTTTATACGGAGAAAATAAAAAAAGCGCTAAGATAAATGCTGAGACTTTTTATGATGTTGAAGAAAAAATTGCGAAAACCAGACCAACTAATGAAGAAGAAGCTATGGATAGCAAGAGAATAGAGAAATGCTATAACATATATACTATAGACGAATTAAAAGAATTAGCTCCTAATATAGATTTTCCATGTTTATTATCTAAGTTAAAAGTTGATAATGCAAATAAAATAATAGTAGAAGATCCTAAAGAAGTTCAACTAGTCAATTCTTTTATAGTTGAAGATAATTTGGATAATATGAAAAAATTCATTAAAACAAGTATATTAATGAATACAGATAATTGTTTAACATCAAAGTTTAGAAAAGCAAGTGATGAATTGAAAAAATTGTTATATGGTGTTGAGGCGACTGATTTAAACAATGGCAGTGGCATAAAATTTGTAAACAATCAGTTAGGAGAAGTTGTAAGTAAATTATATGTTAATAAATATTTCGATAAAGAATGTAAAGATGATGTAGAAGCAATGGCGAATGAAATCATATCTAATTTTGAAAATAGATTGAATAA